>JBBQPP010000011.1:0-22284 GCA_038217255.1 Bacteroidales bacterium
GCTTAACTCTAATGCCGAAAGTTCGAAGCATTTGATAAAAGCAGGTCTGGGTGGCATCGAACCTTTAAAAACAGCGACAAGTGATTGGTTGCCTTATGTAAGTAAGCAGAATGACAAGGTCATGCGCAAAAAGGATTTGCATAAAAGTATCATGGTAGACTTGTGGGTACAGATTGCTCCAAAAAATACGATTATGGCCCGTTTCAATTCAATGATAGGAAACGGTGTTTCTGCAGACTCAAGCGCAACAGGAGGAAGTAAACCATCTGCACCTGTTTTCAGGGAGCCTACTTATGGCAAGCTTGCTGAAAAAAATATGGATTTTATTTTGCCCGGATTGGAAAAAATTCCACAAAACAGGGTCGCAATTCTTCAAGTCAACAATAAATTCATTGAATCCTACCTGGTAGGACTGAACCATGAAATGGCGCATGAATTTCTGTGGCGTGAGTTTCCAGCTCCTTTAAATGCTACCTATTTTAGTCAGTTTTGGGACGTTCGCAATGCTGCAACACCTAAACAAGATATTCAGCCAATCCTACAATGGAAATCCAATTCTAAAATCGGCAAGCATGGCAATACTGCCGGGCAGACAGGCCCTGAAAATCCAATAGTGGTAGTCATCAGGGGCGATTTACTCCGGAAATACCCGAACACCGAAATCTTTATGGCAAAAGCAGCCTGGGAAGACAAAAAAGCAGGGAGCCATAAGTTGGTGCTCGATGTAAACGAGCAATCGAAGTGGATAAATGATTCACTCAATTTAAGTCGTCCACTTTTTTCAGCGCGTGTCGAACCTGATTTTACTTTTTTTGGCTTTAATCTCGGAGTTGAAGAGGTAAGAGGCAACGCTGAAGTCCCCGGATGGTTTTTTGTAATGAAAGAACGAACAGGAGATACCCAATTTGGAATGGACCTAATCGCGGAACCTGACAGCAATGATCCCTCGTGGGATAAATTGACAGAAGTTTCAGAAAATCAGTGCATTCAGATAGAATCAGCCCAATTTAATGCATTACCACGCTCAGGCAAGAGAGCCGATCAGGTTGCTTCTATGCTGTACCAAAGACCATTTATGTTATTTGTACATGCAGGCAGATTGCTGCCTAATAATTTATAATGAAGCGGAACTGGCACAACAAATAAAACAAATATTCTATGATTCAAATTAGTCAATATCTATGGCAGACCTAAAGCAGATACAAAAGCAGATACTTCAAAGACGAGAGGCATTCAAAGTTGCCGATAATGAATATTATCAGGCATTACAACAACATGCACTTTTGCGGAATAGTGGTGAGCCAGTTTCTCAAACCGAGGTTAAGAAAAAGCAACAAAATCGCGAAGATGCCCGATTCAACCTTTGCGCAGCGATAAATCTATTGACACAATCCGACACACCACAACAATTGCTGAGGCAAATTGATACAGATATTCCTTTTTTATTGCTCCCTCTGCGTGTGGAGGCGCGTTATGTGACTTTTAGACATGTGGTAAGGCGATTAAAAACAGAAGATTGTATTCAAACAACACAACTCAGTAGTGGTTTTGAGCAAGAGGAAGAAGGCAATTGGACATACCAGGTGCCGCAATTACAAGGCGGTTTTTTCAATACACTTGCAAGGCAGGTTAAAAACCAGGAAATCAAGCCCGGCAGCAACCAATACATAGAGCGTAAGCCCGATAAAGAGGAACTTTGTATTCGCTTTTATCCAGATGAGATTTTTAAAAATGCACATGAACCTAACCTCATGCCAGCGGAATGGGAAGCAGGAAAAGCATTTTGGGAAAAAATATTTACTCAGTCTGAATCCGAAGAAAAAACTTGGCTCAATTTTTCATCCACGATGTCACCAGCCAGAGCGGCATGGATTATGAAAATATTACAGCCTGTGAACTTCACTTTTAGGCAACCATTACCGGCGAAACCACAGTTTCCAGACAATCCACAGCTCAAAGATGGGGCTTATTCACTCCCGCCGACCACACTGTTATTGCCGGAATGCATCGTGGTTCGCTTGTATGCTTCAAATGGTACATTCAAGGAGTTCACCGGGAAACCTATCCCAGAGCCTATTCGGCTTGGTCTTGATCCTACTGATGACCCTTTTAACGAAAAACCGGCAAGCGCAAATTTTACTGAAGAAAATGGAGACTTAAAGGCACCTCAATATCTGCAATGGGTGCAAAATTTAGAATTGGCAGAAGAACAGGGCCTGGCAGTTCGGATTGATTTAAAACAAAACCCCGAATTTAAGGATGGCGTGACAAAGATTATTGTTCTGGGCGCCAAACTATCAGCCGACGAAACTGACAGCACACAGCTTTTGAATGAGCATTTTGAAAACTGCCTCTATAAGGAAGAAGGCATGTCGATATTACCGCAAGGCACACCAACCAATAACTTCGGGGACCAGAATTCAGGTTTTAACCTGAAAGAGAAGGCATCATTGGAATATTTCAAGTCTGCGTTTAAAGCACCCAAACAGCAGGCAGGGCAATTGGAAAGCGATGAATCGTACTTGCATCGCTTTTTAGGTTTGAATGAAAATTTCCGTTTCCCCAATGGCACGCAAACGGATATAGATGAAGCCAAAAATATGAATAGCATGCTTTGGCATTCCACGTGGGGATATTATTTGTTGCAGTTTTTTAGCCCGGCGATGACTGAATCCAAAAGGGAAATGTTAAGGCAGTTTTTTGGGAAATATGTTACCGGCCGAAGTTTATTGCCTGTTTTACGCGTTAATCAGCAACCAATTGGTATCATTCCTACCACCAACTGGTCTTTATGGAAATACAATGAAAGAACGGATGAAGAGAAATTTCTTAGCGAAGTATGGTCTGATTTTCTTTCCAAATTAAAAAGTCATTGGTCCTCCGCTGCAGAAAAGGTTAATGCAGTATCCAACAATGCTACATCGAGCGGCAATTTAGATGAAACCTTTCTGGAAATGCTAAGTTTGAGTGCTTCCTCCATTAATTTCCAGGGTCAAATCCTAACTGGTGCTGGCTTTAAATCAATACTTCAAAATTTGTTGGATAAGGTTAAAGTTGATTTGAATACTATTATCAATGTGGAAAGACAATTGGCAGATATTAACGCACAGCTTGCCCAAAAGGAATCTGACATACAAAGTAATACACTTGTTATTGCCCAATTAAACGCAGTTCTAAATTTCCCATTTCTATCTGGAAAGGCAGCTAAGCAAAAGCAAAAAGAGACTTTGGTGCGAAAAAATACTGATTTAAAGTCACAAATAAACAAATTGAAACCGAAAAGGACTTCCTTACAGAAAAGTGTTATCGCTTCTGTCTCTAAGAAGAACTCGTTGTTAACTAGCCAGGCTCAATTAATAGCCGCCATACAAAACCTTAAAGGTAACTCAATTACCAATGTGCAGGCAGCTCTTAGAGCTTTACCTGCACAGTCTTTTGAAAATGTAATAGCTGCCCAGCAATTACAATTACCCAATTTTCTAATTGATAGTCTGCCTCTTTCGGAAGAGCGGCCAGCCGAAAAAATAGCGGGAAAATCATGGAATTATATAGAATGGCTGCTGAAAGCCAAACTCTCTGATATTTGGAACAATCAAATAAATTCC
Organism: Bacteroidales bacterium; assembly: GCA_038217255.1. Taxonomy (GTDB): domain Bacteria; phylum Bacteroidota; class Bacteroidia; order Bacteroidales; family Prolixibacteraceae; genus Draconibacterium. The sequence goes on from JBBQPP010000011.1 coordinate 3,606, forward strand.
GCACCCTCCGGTGATGGAGATCCCGAAAGTCAGGCAGATACATCTTTGTTCGCGCTGTTAACTCGCCAAACATTGCTTCGGGCCTTGCTGGAAAACCATTTAAAAACCGTTGAAAGCAATCCGGGACTTTGGCTTTTAAAAGCGAAGGATTTTGAATTGGAACAACTAGAAACCACGAACGAGATTAAGTTCAACCCACTGGCACTGGACCCAAATAACCTGCTTCATCAACAATACAAGTCTGTAATATCGGCTTATAAAGAACAGTTAACAGCTCCAATAACACTTAAAACCAACAGGCGGGAATACATTAATGATTTAGATAATTTTAACCTTGGAGAATGGTTAGAAAAGTCAGGAAATAATACAATTCTAAAGCCTCTTGCGGATTTGGAAAAAGCACTTCAAACACTCAAAGATATTCCTACAGCACGATTAGAAAGACTATTCACAGAACACCTGGACTTGTGCACCTATCGTCTTGATGCCTGGATGTCTGGCCTCGTTCTCCAACGTCTGGATAAACAACGCAAAACCAAGCCACAAGGCATACAATTAGGAGCATTCGGCTATTTACTTAATTTAAAATCCAAAAATCCTCGTGATATAGTTGTGGTGAATGTGGAACCTACATATATAGCTGCAAGTAGCCAAAATTTTGACCGTGCGGCCATTCCTGTTGTCAATATGATTGCCGCAAAGGCAAAAGGTATCGACCTGAACACAAGCACGGAACGCGCTTTTTTCTATATCGGTGAAAATGCCAACCCACGGATATGGCTCAATCTCCCGGCGGACAAGGTGGAAGCTGATACTCTTATCAATAAAAGTCGCAGCGATGGGTTTATCCATATGCCTTCGCTGGCCCATGCAACAACTGCAGCAATCATGAGATCCGGTTACCTGGCACACCGTGCTGACACACAAACGGAAACCATGTCGATCAACCTAACTGCTCTGCGGGTGCGAAAAGCCATGCAAATGATGGAAGGCATGCAGGCGGGCACATCATTGACAGAACTCCTGGGGCATTTATTTGAACGTGCACTACATGATAATATATTAGATGGTTATCGATTGGATTTTAGAAAAGCGTTTCCATTAAAGGAGGATTTGAAAACTGATGGTAAAACTACCCTGATGGCGAACCTCGATGGTTTAGCGCTTTTAAAAGCGTATCAATCCAATCCATCTACCTGGTTAAAGGCCTTAATGAATGGACAAGGTCAGATATTGATTACTCCAGGGGACAAGGAACGTCTAACAGCAATCGCAAAGTCACTGGAAGACGATTATTTAGATTCAACAGGCGATTTGCTTTTGACAGAAAGTGTGTATCAAACTGCTAAAGGTAATGCAGATAGGGCAGCGGCAGCCCTGCGAAGCCTGAATACCGGTGGACAGGCATTGTTACCTGATTTTGTAAACGTGCCTCAAAAAGGACATGGCCTGACACACAGGGTTGGTATTATTTTCCCAACCGTAACAGAGACAGATAAAGGCAATGTCTGGTCTTCTGAGTCCAGTCCGCGCGCCACCCTCGCGCCGGCACTGAATAAATGGTTAGCCCGGCAATTGCCCGCACCGGCCAAAATTCTGATTTCTGTTACGCTTCCCGATGGTAATAAAATACGTTTAAAATTTTCTGAAATCGGTATAGAACCGATTGATTTGTTATATCATTTCCCAGTTTCGTTCCGTCAGGGTGCAACGTCTCCTTTGCATCTATGGGTACAGGCGAAGGTGTTGAATTTACCGAAGTTTAAAAATGACATACCGGAATCTCCTGTAATCATTGACTTTAAAGATAGAACCGATTTTGACAAAACGGAAGTATGCATCCATGAAGTCAGTGCATTGTTATTGAATTTAAAAAAGATACTGGAGTTAAGCCGCTCAATACAACCCGCCGATTTAAGCCCGCTGGGCAGTAGCAGTGGTAAATTAGGCCTGCAGGTGCTGGAAGATGAGTTGAAAAAACATAGCAATAATTCAAGTAATGCATCGGTATTGCCACAAATCCTGAGGAATTTGGCGAATATGTTGCGAACTTCAATCTCAGAAAATGCCCCTGCAACAGCACAACGCAAGGCCGCCGCCAATTTATGCGCGCCATTGTTACAGGCCTCTCTATATGGTATCGAAGAAGCGGGCTCTGAAGGCAGTGTTTCTTTGGATTCGGAGCGATTTGATTTTTTGATTGAAAAAGCGGAAACTGTTGCACTCAATTTAGAGAAACGCCTCAAGGGGTTGAAACAAATAGTTGCCGAATTGCCCATTGACGAAAATCAACGTTATCAACAACTGCAGCAGGCGGCTAAAGAATTGCTGGGAAAGGATGCACTCGTGTACCCTATCGTAGAGTTAACGAACACAGGTGCGTTGCAAACGGCAATAAATCAAAGAAAACAATTGCTAAATACCGATGTCGACACCATTGACAACTGGTTGAGTGAAGCTGCTTTAGTTCGAAAACCCTTGCGACATTTCAGACAAGTGTCCATGCTACGCGAATTACTTCCAACCGTATCAGATGCTTTTAAGGAACCAATGATAACCCAGTTGCCTTTTCTACCACAGGTACCGTGGATTGGCAATTCGATAAAAGAATCGGATTTAGAAATACTTGAGCCCGAATTGCGCCCAAACACCTCTATTTTATTGGAAACACCGGCAGATTTTAAAGTAGATGAATCATTTACAGGGATACTTTTGGATGAATGGTCTGAATTTATACCCTCCACTACTACAGATACAGGTCTGACGTTCCAATATGACCAGCCGAATACCGAGCCACCACAAGTAATGCTTTTAGCAGTGAGTCCTGTGGAGGGCGGTAACTGGCAGTGGGAATACCTGATGGGAGCAGTAGAGGATGCGCTTCAATTGTCTAAATCCCGATTGGTGACCCCCGCGCAATTAAAAGGGCAGAACAAAGTTTTTGGCGATATTTTGCCTGCCTTGGTAATGCCGTTTTTAACAAATAATGCAAATATACCGAACACTGAATTGATAAAAAATAAGGGCTAAACCGCAAATAAACAACAAAATGGCTGATAAAAATGCACTTTTACTTTGGGAACGTTTGCTTCCTGCTCCAGATAGTGAGGATGTTGCCGACGCGTTGCGTTGCGAAGTACGCGACCCACTTTGGTTACTGGCACGACAATGGCAACTCGGCGAATTCCAGGCGGAAGATGCAGGAATGGCTGCCTCAGCCCACGTTATTGCGCGAACTAGCTCTCCTCAAAGGTTTTCCGCAAATGGTCAGCCTGCTTTTTCCCTTTCTAAAGACAAACCCCTGGATACTGTGATGGAAAGTATTTTGCCTGATTTTGATCTGGTTATGCGGATGGAAACAGGTAGAAAATGGCGTAAAATGTTAGTCAAAGCGGGTAAAGAAGCGCTTTGGGACCAGTTTTGTCAAATGCCGCTGTTGCAATTTAAAACACCCGCAGTGGTATTTAACCCCGATAATGCAGAACTAAGTGCTATTTACCATGAGCCGTATGAGCAAACATTGGCTGCCCTTGACAATGCAAGAATGATAGATGGATGGAAGTTTTTTAAAGAATTGCAGATTCGTAATGCTTCAGATTTTTTAAGCAGTAACGACCCTGCTGTGGATGCGCTCGGCGAGCAATGGAAAAACCAGGTAAACGAAGGCCTCAAAGCACACAATCCAGATTTTCTATCCAGTTGGGATGTTTCACGCATGGAATACGTCAGCAAAGTTGCCGCACCCATTAGCGATACCGAAACCGCTTATCTGGATGCACCCGAACACAACGGTCAACAATTGGCCTGGCACGATTGGGTGAAAGGTGTTGAAAAAGTGGGTTTGAATCAGGAAATCCGCCCACAGGAAATACAAATACATCGGAAGACAGCTTTACCCATATCTGTTGGTTTTCCAGGGATGCCGCGTGCCCGCTGGTGGGAAATGGAAGACAGCACCATGGATTTGAGCAATATAAGAGCACAAAAAACGGATACAGGACTTTTACTGCTGGCCGAATTCAGTCTTTTATACAGCAACGACTGGTTATTGATGCCGCTTTCCTTGCCTTTGGGTTCTTTATCAAAAATCCAAAGCCTGCGGGTAAAGGATGTTTTTGGAGTTCAGACTATTATGCAACAGAATCCGAACAGGGCCGATTGGCGTTTGTTTCAGTTATCTGAAAACCAGCTATCGGATTGGATGTGGTTACCACCTGCCAGCGTCGGACGGGTGCAAGGCGAAGCAATAGAAGAAATCAAGTTCATTCGTGATGAAATGGCCAACATGGTTTGGGCGGTAGAGCAGACTGTTTCTGACGGCATTGGTGGCTCTTTGGAAGGCAGTAGTTCGGCAAAAGGCATAGAAGAGTGGTTGCGTTCTTTGGCGGGTACTCCGGATGCCTCCCCTTTGCCTGAGTTACCTCAACCGGCTGATTATGCCTATGCTATAGGCAACACCGTGCCACCACACTGGATTCCGTTTATACCCTTTCGGCCTGATGGGAACGGATCCGATATATTTTTGCGTAGAGCGGCCATGCCACGCATTTTTGAAGGGGCTGATTCTGCTACACGCATACGTCCACGTACTTCCCTTATTAAAAACAATCTTCCAATGGGAGAATCAAGAAGGCTAGATATTCAGGAAGAAGAAATCCCTGCAACCGGAATTACCCTGAAAACGTACTGGCGGCGCACTCGTTGGCTGGATGGCACTACCATCACTTGGTTGGCGCGTGAAAAGCGATTGGGCACAACAATTGAAGCAAGTGGCTTGCAGTTCGATGTATTGAATTAAATTTCTTTTTTCATTTTTCTTTATGTTTTGGTTTATCGGGTTTATTTAAACTTGCAGCAGTTTGTCAAAAAAACAATCCTCACCGTTAAATTTTAGACTAAGTATAGTTGAATTAAGCTTATGCTTAAGAATGGTTTCTGGTTTAGGATGGAAAAAATATGGGCTTCCATTGCTGAAGAACAGCTTTGGCGAAGCCATTTTTTCGGATATAAAAAGGAAAATCCTTTTCAGGTACTTTTTTAAGTCGTTTATCTCTGCAATTAGATAAAATTGAAGCAGCATTTGTTTTGTGGGAATTACAATTCCCAAGACTATCTTATTAAAGTTTACTATGGCAATTATTGCAAATACAGCGAAGGGTGTAAACTGACGAATTTTAAAATTGAGTTTATTTTTAAAAGAACGAAATACAGTAAATTGTTCAACACGCAAAAAAGCCAATCATTTTTGATGAAAGGCTTTTTATCAGGATTTATTATTTTATCCAAATGAAATCTGAACCGGGGATATTAAATGATAATAAACTTAGCTTCTTCGGTTTGACAGAATGCACATTTTGCATCCAGTTTTGCGTTGTCGTATGTATTTCCACATACCGGACATACAGCAAAGTTGAATGGCAAAGTATTTTCCGCCATGGTGTTTAAGGCCTGCAAAGATTTTGTGTAAAACTGTGCATGTTTCTTTTCGGTATCCAAGGCCCAGTTAAATGATTTTGTTGCTTTTTCAACTTTTTCTTCCTTGGCATCGGCAAGAAATTGAGGATACATGGTAGCTACTTCGTATGATTCACCTTCAATAGCTGCCTGAAGATTTTCGGCAGTTGTTTTTACTTCGAATTCAGGTGTAAAATCAGCCATTGTTTCGCCTAATCCTTCCAGTACTTTTTTATGGTTGGCGGCATGAATAGATTCAGCTTTTGATGCAGCATCAAAAAGTTTGGCAATGGTATCATTACCCTCTTCCCTTGCTTTTTGTGCAAAAGCAGCATACTTGGCACTTGCCGTAGTTTCACCTGTAATACCTGCCTTCAGGTTTTCAATTGTTTTTACAGGTTTGGGTTGATTACAACCGGTTAAAGCGATTACGCATATAAATGCGAAAAATAGAATGTTTTTCATGATTATTATTTTTATGGTTTAAACATTAAAGTGGCATCATATAATTATAAACAAGCGTTCCTCCGTAAAATCCGGTAATACTAACGGAAATAGCTGCTAATCCGTAAAAGACAAGCAACGCCCATTTTAAATCTGATTCTTCCTTTTTTTTGATTTTAAGATAAATGCCAATAACGGAAGCGATAATTAACAGGCCTATGGTTATCGACGCAAACAGTTCATGTGTTTCTTTTGTATCGCCTGCTGCACCTGACATTTCGGAAGTAAAAAGATTACCGGTAAGCCAGGCAACCAGTGCAGAAAGAGTACCTATTATTAACAGGTATAATCCGGCAGTGGACAACCATGCTTCTTTTTTAAACAGGATTGCGGCGATTTCGGCTATAAATCCAATAGTTACCAAGGCTATAGGAAAATGAATTATCATAGGGTGAAAATGACTGGTTGAAATCATAATAAACGGTTTTAAAAGTTTTGAAACGTAATTCTGAAGAAACTGATTTTGAAAGATTTTCGATTTTTAACAATTGTTCAAATTTACGATTAAATAAGGGGAAATACAGCATAACTTAAAACATTATTTTTAATGACCAATAATGGATGCAAATCGATTGATTAAGTTAACAATCATGAAAGACCTGAATAAAAATCAGGTGGATTTTCCAACTGATTATTCAATTACGTGGTAATATCAACGTTTACTGGTTGGTGCGGGCTATTCGACAGTGTGCAGTTGTTTTATCCAACAGCAACATTAAATAAATATCCTACCAGAGCCGTCAATCCCATAGCGACAGTACCCCAAAATGTAATTCTGATTATTGCTTTTCGTACGCTTGAACCCCCTGTTTTAGCAGCTAAAGCACCTAAAATTGTCAGGAATAAAATGGCAAAGCCATAAAGAGCATATTCCATACTTTTTAAAGGTAGAAATAGTGTTATTAAAAAAGGCAAAATACCTCCTGCTGTAAATGCAGCTCCAGAAGCAAATGCCGCCTGGATTGGTTTTGCCTGGCTTATTTCATTGATACCCAACTCATCTCTAACATGCGCGCCTAAGGCATCTTTCGATGTTAGTTCTTTTGCTACTATCAGAGCGGTTTCTTTATTCAGTCCTCTATGTTCATAAATTTCAGCTAATCGTTGTAATTCTATTTCAGGCATATCTTTTAATTCTTTTTTTTCTCTTTCAATATCAGCTTTCTCCACATCTGTTTGAGAACTCACAGATACGTATTCTCCAGCTGCCATTGATAAGGCGCCTGCAACCAATCCTGCTAATGCCGCTAAAATAATTGGCTCCCGAACATTACTTGCTGCTGCAACACCAATCGCAATACTTGCTGTTGATAAGATTCCATCATTTGCTCCAAGTACAGCCGCTCTCAACCAATTACTTCGGGTAATGAAATGAGGGCTTAAATAGTTATCAAAATCATTTTTTTGTTCTTTCATTTTTTTGTTCTATTATCAATTACACAACGCAACAGTAGTCAGTCAAAAAATCACTTGTCATCATTAATTTTGGGACTAAATATAGTTGATTTACGCTTGAACTATTGAATGTTTTTCTGTTTTTGGGCTGGAAAATATGTGGGGTTTATTGTTGCTTAACAATATCATTCTATTTTTATCCACAAACATATCCTTTCTTATAACGATTTGAATGCACCCGTCTTTTTACTTCTTTATCATTTCCAGAGTTTAATATTGTAATTTTTAGAAAATTATTTCTGAAATATTTCCGGGTATTTTCGGATAAAATATGACGGAGTACAAGCCCATGCATGGCAATAGCTATTTACTAAAAAAGCACCGTAAGGAGAAGCAAAATCGTTGTTTGGGTCATAAACTTCCCAAAAGGCATCAGCTCCTTTTTCAACCATACCGCCCCAGTATGAGGTGATCACATTTTTTGCCTCCTGCTTTAGTCCAACAGTAATCATAGCTTCAACAACATAGTGATACATATAGGGTGCACCAGGATAAACCACATCAGAAATTTCAGGTAGATTTTTAAATGCCTTAATTCCTTCCTTTTCCGACGCTACGCCACTCAGTACCATCCAGGCCTGCGAACCGTAAGATATTTGTTTGTCCTCTCCGCTGATAAAAACACCTTGTTTTTTGTCGTATAAATTTTTTTGTGCAGCTACGGTTAATTTATTAACAAGTGCCGGCAAATCAGAAACTTCATTTTCTTTACCCAACATTTTTGCCAGTTCGTAGGTATTTTTAAAGGCCCAGATAACGCAACCCTGCATACTCGCTTGTTTATCAAATTTATTGTTCCAGTCAAAAAATAACCACCAATCTTCACCTGCGCGCTTATAGTCTATCATTCCATTTTCATCGATGTATTTTTTAGGGATCTGCGCTTGCTCTTTTACCACCGGCCAAAGATCTTTCGCCGTTTCTAAATCACCTGTTTCATTGAGATACTCTTTTAAGACAACATTGTATATCAGGGCATAATCGAACAGTGGATTTATTTGTGCATGCGGTTTCGGACGTTCAAATACGCAAGGCTGCACAACACCGTCAGTGTGAATCAGGCCGGCAAATAAATACAAACATCGTTTCGTAAGACTGTCATTCTTAAATGAATATCGATTGGCCAGCATTTCCAGGTACAAATCGCCTATCCAGAGACGTCGGTCACGTTTAGGGCCATCTTCATAAACCGTTTGCATGCACTCCTTTAGCGTATTAAGGGCAACTTTATCAATCTTTTTAATTAAATCCGGAGTTCCGGATGCCAGGGGTTCTGGCATCAACCTGGCGGAAGTTGTTGCGCTTAGGTGCATTTCCGAAATTTTAAAATCAGAATAACCTGAAGCGCCTAACACGTCTATTCTTAAATATCTGAATGACACCCGACGTGGTATTGTGATAATGTCAGGAACTTCCATTACCGTTACGATTTCATCTTGTAACCAGGCTCTGCTAAGTCCACCTTTATAAGGGTCAAATGGAAGAACAGCTTCTGCGGGCATTTCTGCAAAGGCGAATTTTAGCCTGATCGGAGCATCAGTTTGTTGTCTTTTGTCTTCAATTTTAAAGGTGAAAAAGCCAGTCAGATGTTTACCAAAATCGAGGATTGTTCCCGACTGCTTCTTCATATTGCTATCATAAAAACTATCTAATCCGGGTTTAGCTTCAACCTTAAAACCTTGAAATGCATTATCGTCTTTGGAAATTGTAACGAGCGACAATGGTTTTTTTATAGTAGTAACCAAGGTAGGTATGTTGGCTTCTGCAATGGCAAGCCATTTCGCTTTCTGACCATAAAACATATCCTGGCCAGAAAGTTGAAAGCACAAGAATAACAAAGTAACTACATGAATTAAATTTATTTTTTTCATTTTTCTTTAGTTTTTGGTTTATCGGGTTTATTTAAACTTGCGTTAGCAGCATTTATGTGCTTTTTCAAACCCACAATTTGATAAAATTGAACATCCTTTATTTTAGCAGAAATTAAAATTTTCAGGAATATCTTATAAAAGCTAACTGCGGCACAGATTGCAAATCTAAACCAGTGGGAGTTTCTTGTCATTCCCCTCATAAAACCGAAGTCTGTTTTTAAGGATTGTAATTTCATCCTGCATGTGTGTTATACGCTGTAATAAATGAAAGATGGTTTCGATGCCTTCAAGGTTAATATCCAACTCATTATATAAACGAATAATTCTCTCCAATTCTTGTAATTGGTTTTCATGAATGTATCCTGTTTCTTCAATAATTTCAATTTCTATTAAACCGATTTCTTGTACAGATCGGATAAATGAAATCTCAATATTATGGTTTTCACAGAATTCATTTTCAGATATCAAATTTTCTGTTTGCATAAGTTGAATTTTAAGATTTACTTTTTGAAAGTTCAGAAAATAATTCCTTTTGTTTCTCAGTTAAATTTGTTGGGATTTTAATGGAATAAGTTATGTATAAATCTCCAAATCGCCCCTCATCTTTATAAACTGGAAATCCTTTTTCTTTCAATTTTATTATACTTCCATTTTGAGTTTCGGGCTTTACTTTCAATTTTACTTTTCCTTTAAGAGTTTCGAAGGTAATTTCTCCTCCCAAAACAGCAGTGTATAAATCTAAATCTATTGTACTGTATAAATCATTACCCAAACGTTTAAATCTCGTGTTATTGGCGATCGAAAACATTATATATAAATCTCCATTTGGCCCACCATTTATTCCTTGTCCCCCGTGCCCTGCAATTTTTATTGTTTGCCCATTTTCAACGCCGGCAGGTATTGTAATTCTTATATTTTTACCGTTTACCGTTAAGGTTTGTTTGTTAGTTTCATAAGCATCTATTAGATTCAGTTGTAATTCCGCATTGTAATCCTGTCCTCTGAACTTAACTTGTCTGCTTTGGCCAGCACTTGCTGACCCGCCAAACATCGACTCGAAGAAATCTGAAAAATCACCTTCCGATTGTGCCCCTGAATACGCCTGTCTGTGGGAATTTGATGATTGTTTCTGATTTTGCCGCATTTTTTCATAATCATCAGAATGTTGCCAATCTTTTCCGTATTGATCGTATTTCTTGCGTTTTTTAGGATCGCTCAATACTTCATTTGCTTCATTGATTTTCTGAAAATTTTGTTTAGCATCTTTATCATTTGGATTTAAATCGGGATGATACTTTCTGGCTAACTTCCTATAGGCTTTTTTTATTTCCTCCGGTGTTGCTGTTTTATCTATCTCCAGTATTTTATAATAATCAATAAACATTATTATGATATTTTTTCTAAAGTTAATATAATTCGCATTTGTTTTTTTTCACCTAACGCATACTTTATTTTGTTGAAAATTAGAATTTTCATGATTATCTGATAAAGTGAACTTCGGCAGCGATTATAATTTCATGCCGGGTGGGGGAGCAGTGAGAAGTATTTTTAAACGTGTTGGTCTATTAATATCTGATTTCCATCAGGGTCAATCAAAGTAATGCTTGCCGGACCACTTGCATTCTCATCTGTTTCTGATGTTAATTCAATATTTCTCTCCTTAAGCTTTTTCTGAATGACTCTTATGTCATCAAATGTTTCAAGTTTAAAAGCGTTTTCATCCCACCCGGGATTGAATGTTAGAATATTTTTATCAAACATTCCTTGAAATAATCCTATAAGTGAATTACCATTTTTCATTATGAGGTAATTCATTTCAGTACTTCCTGCAAACTTTATAAATCCAATATTTTCATAAAACTTTCGCGATTTGCTTAAATCCTTTACTGCTAAACTGATTGAAAATGCTCCTAATTTCATAGTTGTAATTTTATAAGTTAACTAAAAGGTTTAACAAGTAATGCTGGTTCTTGTTCGTAATGATTCAAATCGTCCGCGATTCCCGTAGCTCGCAATGTTAGTGGGAGAGCCTATCCTTGCCTGCATTTACTGGCTGGGATGGCTAGGATCGGCACTTGTTGTTTCTCTTCCACGCATTATAATTGCGTTCCAATAGCCCAGAAATTCCCGGCAAAATCTTTGAAAGTGCCCCTAAAATCAGGATCACCGTCCTTCTGAACCGGTTTTTCAATAGGTTCACACCCATAATTCACCGCTTTATTAAAAGTACTTTCAGTATCAGATACATAAACATGAATCCATAGATGGTAAGCAGGATATTTATCTGTTGAATCTGCTATCATAATAATTGAATCATCAACTTGAATTTCTGCATGCATGATTTTTCCATCTGGTCTATTGTATCTTCTTATTTCTTTTGCATCAAATATTTGCACTAACATATCAATTAGTCTTTGAGCATCATCAACCATAATGTAGGGTGATACTGAATTATATTTGTCAGGTTTAAATTGTTTATTCATAATTATCACTATTAGTGTTTTTAAAATTCTGATCAACAGTAAATTATTTTCTTGAAATCACTTCTACATTTCCGGGAAATTCTTTTCATCCACTTCGCGCATCATTTCATATACATTTCTAAAAAGCCTTTCAACATTAGGTTTCGAGAAATATTCGCCATCAATTCCATAAGCGGGTCGGTGTTCCATTGCCGACAGGGTTCTCGGTGCGGTGTCGAGATAATTGAATGCTTTTTGTTCATCAATCACTTTTTGCATCATGTATGCGGTGGCGCCACCGGGAACATCTTCATCCATAAAAATTACTTTCCCTGTTTTCTTTACCGACTCTAAAATAGTATGGTTAATATCGAATGGAAGCAAGGTTTGAACGTCTATCACTTCCACTGAAATACCTTTAAACCTTGCCAATAAACGGGCAGCTCTTATTGCGTGGTGTGAGTTCCAGCCGTAAGTTACAATAGTTACGTCGCTTCCTTCGCGAAGGACTTCTGGCACGCCCAGAGGAATTCTGTATTCGCCAATATTTGACGGCATTCTTTCTTTTACATTGTATCCTTTTAAGGGTTCGATAACCAACGCAGGATCATTCCCTTCAAGTAAAGTATTATAAAACCCTGCTGCCTGTGTCATATTCCGTGGCACACACAAATACATTCCCCGTATCGATCCAAGCAGCATTTGCATGGGCGAACCGGCATGCCATATACCCTGCAGCTGGTGTCCTCGCGTACGCACAATAATGGGTGCAGCTTGTTTTCCCTTAGTTCGGTATTGTAAAGTAGATATATCATCGCTCAACTGCGAAAGTGCGTAAATTACATAGTCCAAATATTGTATTTCGGCAATGGGGCGAAAACCGCGCAATGCCAATCCAATTCCTTGTCCGATAATTGTTGCCTCACGGATTCCCGCATCCGAAACCCTTTCAATGCCATATTTTTTTTGGATACCTTTCATTCCCTGGTTTACATCTCCAAGTTTGCCGGTGTCCTGACCAAATGTTACAAGGGTTGGATACTTTTCAAAAAGTATGTTAAAGTTTTTACTGATGATTTCAGAGCCGTTAACTTCTGGCGCATCATCATCATATTCCACTGGGTTTCCAGCCACTTTTAAAGTCGAATCGGAACCGGTGCGGTAGAGTTGTTTGTTATAGGCTGCAGCACTTTTTTCCTCGAAACGTTTGATCCAATCTTTCAATTCAATGCGTTCATTTTGAACTTCTTCTCTGAGATGGATCTTTAGTGAAAGGCCTTTTGCAAAGCTCAAATGCGAGCGCCGGGTAAGAAATATTTTTTGGGTAATTTTATCGAAATCTATTAAACGGTAGCTTTGAAGTGTAGTCTTTTTTTCAATTTCAGTTACAATATGCCTCAGTTCATCTTGCTCTTTTTTATATCCGCCCACAAAATCTTCCCAAGCTTTTTTCCGTGCATCTTTGGCCCGTTTCTTCGCCTTCTTTTCTATATCTACAAGCAGTTCAATCGTTGCCAAGCCGCTTTCGAGAAGCCATTTTTTCATGAGGTTATTGCAATCAAAATCAACTTCCCAGGCCAGTCTTTCTTTGGTTTTGTATCGTTCGTGAGACCCTGAAGTTGAATGCCCAAGTTGTTGCGTAACTTCCTGGATATGAAAAACAGCAGGAACATGTGATTTTCTGGTTTTGGCAACTCCGGTTTTGAACATTCTTACAAGTCCCTCATAATCCCAGGCTTTGCAAGAATAAATATCGATGCCGTTTGTATTTTTTTCTTTCTGAAATCCTTTTAAGGCTTCTGAAATGCTTGACTTTGTGGTCTGCAATCCAACCGGAACGCTAATACCAAAACCGTCATCATAAACTGCAACAACCACAGGCACTTGCATCACTCCGGCAGCATTTATAGTTTCCCAAAAAACGCCTTCAGATGTGCTGGCATCGCCAATCATCCCAAACGCCACTTCGTTGCCTGAGACATTGTTTTTTAAATATTTTTTAAGTTCAGGTTTTTTGCGAACTATTTTCGATGCTTGAGCAAGTCCCAGCAAACGTGGCATTTGCCCACCTGTTGAAGAAATATCTGAAGCAGAATTGTATTTGGTCAAAAGGTCTTTAATTTCCCCATTTTTATCGATATTTTGGGTGCTGAAATGGTTGTTGAAGTTGCGCCCAACTGTTGATGGGTTAAGTTCTTCATTTGTTTCGCCATAAATCATTGAGAAAAATTCTTCGGGTTGAAGTAATCCCAAAGCGAGCATAAAAGTTTGATCGCGATAGTAACCCGAACGCCAGTCGCCCTTTTGAAATGCTTTGGAATATGCAATTTGTGCCACTTCCTTTCCATCGCCAAAAATGCCAAAATGTGCCCTCCCGTTATGCACTTCCTGACGGCCAAGCAAACTCAATTGACGGCTCAAACAAACAATATAATAATCGTCAAGGACTTCTTTAGTAGAAATTATGGTAGTTGTAATCGATTCTGTTTTTTCTAACGACATGCTTTACTATTTCAGACTTTTGTGTCATTTAAACTCTAAAAATAACATTTTTGAATTGGTTTTGTTTAGTCTGGAATTTTGTAGTTTTGAACAATAAAGCCATATACAGAGCAATTATGTCTGGGTAAAAACCTGATTATAAATACTATCTATCGTGCTTATTAGTTAAGGTTTCAAGTTGTTATTTGTTAGTTCTTTTTGGTTTTAGTTCATAAAAATGATTGTTAACTTGCGTGCTGAATGGTTTTGTTGATTTTTCATTAATCAGTATAAATCAAATTTCGATAGTATTCATTAAAAATTAGAAAATCGAATATGAAGGTTGACATTGAAGAATTGGAAGAAAAATTCAGTATTGAAGGAGAAGTTGGTTTTGCAGAGATGGAAGAGGATATGGTTTTTATTACCGTTTCGAACAAGTATGCCGATGCAGATATTTGTTTGTACGGCGCGCATATCGCAAACTTCAAACCCTATAATACAATAGAAATATTATGGATGAGTCCGGATAGTAATTTCGTTGAGGGCAGCCCAATTCGCGGAGGGATTCCTGTTTGTTTCCCGTGGTTTGGCCCGCATAAAACTGATTCTTCAAAGCCACAGCACGGTTTTGGTCGTTTGATGTACTGGGATGTTATTGAAACTTCTTCTCTTAAAACCGGTGAAACTTCAGTTAAGTTGCAGCTTTGCTCGTCGCCTGAAACAAAAGAATATTGGGAATATGATTTTTGTGCCGAATTAAGCGTGGTTGTTGGCAAAACACTTACTGCAACATTAAAAGTAACAAATACTTCAATTGTTGATTTTGAATATTCATGTGCATTGCATTCCTATTTTAGTTTATCGTCAGTTGAAGAGATCTGGATTGATGGCTTGCAAAACACTAAATATTATAACCAACTGGAACCTGGTGATTTTATGCAGGAAACTGAGAAACTTGAAATACATAAAGCCGAAACAAGACATTATTATGACACAGAAACTGCTTGTGTAATCAACGATCCGGTATTTGCCAGGAGAATCAGGGTGGACAAATCTGGCAGCAAAATAACAACTGTTTGGAATCCATGGGAAGAAACTTGCAGTAAAATTGATGATTTGCCAAATGATTCATTCCACACGTTTGTTTGCATTGAAGCTGTAAATGCTTTTAACAATTTGATAGAGCTTGCTCCTGGCGATTCCCATGAAACTTCTGCAATTATTGGTTTGGCAGAGTAGGAGGGTATAATTCAAGTTGGTTCAGTGTTTAAGTAAAACATGGTATTTCGCAAATTAATCCCTGAACCGTTTTAAAAGTTCGCCGTAATCATCGATTCTACGATCTCGAAGAAATGGCCAAATCCTGCGAACTTGTTCGGAACGTGAAAGATTTATGGTAACAACTTCATTTTGTTCTTTTTCTGCCGAAAACTGATGAACTATCTCGCCTTGTGGCCCTGCCACAAAAGAGTTTCCCCAAAAAGTAATCCCGTTTGTAACACCCGAAGGATCAGGTTCAAAACCCGTGCGGTTTACGCTTATTACCGGTAATCCATTTGCCACGGCATGTGCACGTTGCGAAATCATCCATGCATTTTTTTGTCGTTCTTTTTCATCCAAACTATCTGTGCTTTCCCAGCCAATTGCAGTTGGATAAATTAATATGTCAGCTCCTGCCAGTGCCATTAAACGTGCTGCTTCCGGATACCACTGATCCCAGCAAACCAAAACCCCAAGTTTCCCCACTGAAGTTTTTATGGGATTGAATCCCAAATCCCCGGGAGTGAAATAGAATTTTTCATAATAAGCAGGATCATCCGGAATGTGCATTTTCCGGTACTTTCCAGCAATCGAACCATCTTTTTCAAAAACTACTGCGGTGTTGTGATACAGACCGGCAGCCCGCTTTTCAAAAAGTGAAGTTACAAGTACAACACTTGTTTCTTTTGCAACCTGTGAAAGCAATTCAGTTGCAGGTCCTGGTATTGTTTCTGCCAAATCAAACATTTCTGTGTTTTCGGTCTGGCAAAAATAGAGGCTGCTGTGCAATTCCTGCAAAACAACAAGTTCAGCTCCCGCCGAAGCACATTCACGAATTTTCCGGATGCTTTTGTCAATGTTTGCAGCTTTGTCTGAAACACAAATCATTTGTATCAATCCTGCTTTTATACTATTCATCTTTTGTTAGAATTTCTTTATTCAATTTTACCTGCTCCGGATATTGCATGGTTACACAATGCAGCGAACCGTGTTGTTCAATCAAAACCCTGCAATTTATACCTATTATTTCTTTTTCAGGAAAACAACTTTGAATAATTTCCAGTGCCAGATTATCCTGAGGAAGTCCATAAACCGGTACTAAAACTGCTTCATTGATTATTGTGAAATTGGCGTATGTTGCCGGCAAACGGTTCCCTTCATCATCAAAACAAGCATCAGGAAAAGGAAGTTCAATAAGTTTATATGGTAAGCCTTCAAAATTTTCGAAATGCTGAAGTTCCTTTTTCATTCTCTGAAGTGACTCAAAATGTTCTTCGTTAGGATTGTTGCAACCCACGTATGCAATTGTATTTTCGTCGCAAAACCTTGCCAATGTATCAATGTGTGAATCGGTATCATCCCCGGCCAGATAACCATTTTCGAGCCATAAAATCTTTTCACAGCCAAAATCGTTTTTTAAAATCTGTTCAATTTGATCTTTGGAATATTGTTCGTTGCGATGTTTCGAAAGCAAACAAGATGAAGTTGTTAAAATTGTGCCTTTTCCATCGCTTTCAATAGAGCCACCTTCCAATACAAAATTGAACGATTTCAAATTGCAATTTTCAAAAATCCCTTTTTCGAAAAGTTTTTTTGTAATCAGATTATCCAATTGAGCATCAAATTTTTTGCCCCAGCCATTAAAAATATAATCGTGAATAACTCTTTTATCATTTTCAAAAACTGTAATTCCACCATGATCGCGCGTCCAGGTATCATTTGATTCAATTTTGGTAAAAAAAATGTTTTGCTTGTTTTTTAAATATGATTGAACACGTTCTACATTATCGCAAACCACAAATACATTTTGAAAGCGGGCAGTAGTTTCGATGATTTCAACAAAACAAGCTGTAACTTCATCGAGCAAATAATTCCAGTCGCTTTGTGGATGTGGGAAAGTGAGTTGAAGAAATGACTGTTTTTCCCATTCGGCGGGAAGCTTTTTTATTTGGCTCATTCTATGTACTTGATGCTGGATACTCTGTACTCAATACTACCATATTTATTCAAAAAAATCATCGGGGTTGAACGGGATATCATCGTCAGGATCTTTATCAAAAGGCCCAACACCGGGAGGATTAAACAAACCCCAGCGGTCGGTTATGTAATTCCATTGGTCGAAACCTGCCACCCAATCGATAAAAAGCAGGCGGAATTCTTCGATTAAATCCCTGACAATATCAAAATATTCAAATTCCTTGAACCCGAACATTTCCAATGAATGGTTGGTTACCATTAAATCGCGGGCAGCTTTGCGGATAATGGCGGCATTTTCCATGCGCAAGTCGTATAAATCGCCTCCTTCAGCACCAGCAATTTTTGCTAAAATTGTCATCGCATCGCCCAGCATATTACCTTTTACAAACGATAGATGATCATTCTCATCGTCATCAGGAATCAAATCAGCGATTTGCTTCACAACTTCGTATATTTCTTCAGCCTTCTTATAAACCAGCAGATCTTCGTGTTCCCTGAAATTATAATCTTCCTCTTCTTCTTCCATTTAAACTTCAATTTTGGTGTTGTCAGAAACCCAGTTAAGTCTTTATTTATTATTTATTTAGATATCAATGTACAAATTTGGCAAATTTCTATCGAAAAGCATAAAACTTGTCCCTTATGCTGAAAAATATTCTGGCACAATATTTTCAAATATGATTTTGATAAAGCGATACTAATTACAAAATTAAATGTTGTGATTTTATATCGTTTATTTTATTTAATAGGTCTGGCGGCAGTTATTACATTCATTTTTAAAAAGGTTCCTGATAGCACATGGACCATGGGGGAGTTTCTGGACATTTTTTACTGTCACTTTGCTGGGAGCGTTTGCTGCCTATTTGTGGGTGTTGCCAATATTATTAGATAACTTAGTTTAATGAGTTTTGAGTGTCCATTGTGCACCAACCTCCCTTTTTGTGACCTGATGTTAGTGCATGAAAGAATAGCACCTAACTAAAAATGTCTGCCAATTCGGGTATCTCAAAAAATCACCATGCATGTTGTATGCCTTGCAGCAAATTAATTTAACGAATTTTTGGCAGTTGCGATGTGTTAGGTTAGGCATTTGAAAAGTTTTACCAGTTTTGAAATATCAGTTGAATTGATTTTATTGTTCACCAAACTGGCAGCACTGGGGCATCAAAGAATAATAATTGTTTCTTCCTTTGAAATTTGGGGTGTCATGTC
>JBBQPP010000012.1:0-21225 GCA_038217255.1 Bacteroidales bacterium
AAAAAAATAATAAGAATGAAGTTCAGAATAAAAATAATCATCTCATTTTTAACGGTTTTGCTCAATACAGGAGTAATTAATGCTCAGCAAATTAGAGTAACTGCCCGACTTGATTCGACAAATATTTTAATAGGCGACCAAATAAAATTGTTCCTCGAAATCGATTACCCGAAAAATGTTACTGTTGAATTTCCAGAAGTACCCCAGGTTGATAGTTTAATCGAAGTTTTGGGCAAATCAAAAATCGACACGGTTCAAATCGAAAACAGCGAACTTGAAAAACAAATCAGGTCATATACAATTACATGTTTCGACAGTGGAACTTACCGGATTTCGCCGCAGTGGTTCAAAATAAATGTAAACGGGACAGTTGATTCAGTGCCAACAAACGGTGTTTCTCTGCATGTTTATTCAATGGAAATCGATACCACCCGCGGCCTGACTGACATAAAAATGCCATACGGCGCACCACTTACCTTAAAAGAAGTTACACCGTATATTCTTGGTATATTGTTGCTTGGTGCAATCATTTTCTTAATTCTTTATTCGATAAAACGAAGGAAAAAGAACAAGCCATTTTTTGCTTTGCCGGTAAAGCCGAAAGAACCGCCACATATTATTGCGTTGCGTGAACTGGATAGGATAAAATCGGAGAAAATATGGCAAAAAGAAAAAACAAAACAATATTACAGCGAGGTTACCGATGTGCTGAGGAATTATATCGAAGACCGTTTTGAAATCCGTGCAATGGAACAAACAACCGATGAAATACTCGAGGGTTTCAGGTATCGGAAAGATTTGATCAGTGAAAAAAATTATCAGAATTTAAGCCAGATTTTGTCGGTTGCCGATTTGGTAAAATTCGCGAAATACAAAACACTGCCCGATGATGATAATCTTGCTTTGGTAAATTCCTACTTTTTTGTAAATGAAACAAAAAAAGAGATAGCGAAAAAAACTGAGATTGCTGAGAAAAGTGAAGAAAACAGTTCAGAAGAAAACTCAAAATAGAAAAGGATGTTTGAAGGATTGACATTTAAAAACCCGGAATTATTCTATCTGCTGCTGGCGATTCTGCCATTGGCAGCCTGGTATATTTTCAGGCAGAAAAGGAATACCGCAAGCATTCAGGTTTCTTCAACAGCTTCGGTATTTAAAGCGCCAAAAACTTTGAGGCACGTTTTAAGACACTCAATTTTTGTGTCGCAAATGATTGCACTTGCATTTTTTGTGGTTGTACTGGCACGCCCGCAATCATCGAGTAACTGGGAAAATGTAACTACCGAAGGAATCGACATTATTATAGCGCTCGATATTTCGAGCAGTATGTTAGCACGCGACTTTTCGCCCGACCGTTTGGAAGCAGCGAAAAATGTGGCAATGGAATTTATTTCAGGTCGGCAATACGACCGAATGGGACTTGTGGTTTTTGCCGGAGAGGCTTTTACTCAGTGCCCATTAACCACCGATAGGGCTGTTTTACTAAACTTGTTTAAAGACATAAAAAGTGGTTTGATTGAAGACGGAACTGCAATTGGAAATGGATTGGCAACTGCTGTGAGCAGATTGAAAGACAGTGAGGCTGTAAGCCGTGTTGTAATTTTGCTTACCGATGGCGAAAACAATCGTGGTGAAGTAGCACCAATGACTGCTGCAGAAATCGCCAAAACTTTTGGTATCAGGGTTTACACAGTTGGTGTTGGAAGTATCGGAACCGCGCCTTATCCGGTTCAAACACCTTTTGGTATCGAACTGCGCGATATGGAAGTAAAAATTGACGAAGGACTTCTGACTGATATGGCAAATGTTACTGGCGGGAAATATTTTAGGGCTACGAGCAACAAAAAGTTGGAAGAGATTTATAAGGAAATCGATGCGCTGGAAAAATCTAAAATCGATGTTAAACAATATAGCCGGAAATCGGAAGAGTTTTTACCGTTTGCGATACTTGGCGCGTTATTTTTAATTGCAGGAATAGTTCTGCGGACAACCATTTTTAGGAATATTCCTTAATTACGGAAAGTATGGAAATGCTCAGATTTGGAAATAGCGAATTTTTGTGGGGACTACTTCTCATTCCCATCCTTACTGTTTTTTATATATGGTCGAGGATAGCGCGAAAAAGAGCCTTGCGCCGGTTTGGGAATGAAGATATTTTGAAATTCCTGATGCCATTTGCTTCGAAAAGCAGACCTATGTTTAAGTTTTTTACATTACTGCTTGCACTTGCTTTTGTTATCGTAGGAATTGCAAGGCCGCAATATGGTTCGAAACTAAAAAAAGTAAAACGCGAAGGAATTGAAATTGTGATCGCACTCGATGTTTCGAACAGTATGATGGCCGAAGATATCCAGCCCAATCGTCTCGAACGTTCAAAAATGGCGATTTCGAGGCTTGTGGATAAATTGAAAGACGACAAAATCGGTTTGATTGTGTTTGCGGGAGATGCATACACACAATTACCAATTACAACAGATTATAATTCTGCTAAATTGTTTTTGAACGCCGTGAATACGCAAATTGTCCCAAAACAGGGAACTGCAATTGGCGCTGCAATCGGGCTTGCAATGCGCTCATTTACTCCTGACAGCAAGGCAAACAAAGCAATTATTGTGATAACCGATGGAGAAAACCATGAAGATGATGCAGTTGAGGCGGCAAAAAGTGCAGTTGAGAACGGAATGGTAGTTCACACAATAGGAATGGGTTTGCCGCAGGGTTCGCCAATTCCGGTTTTGCGTAACGGGGTTAAGGAATATTTAAAAGATAACGCTGGAAATGTAGTTATTACAAAATTAGATGAAATAAGGCTTGAGCAAATTGCTGCTGCCGGAGATGGTGTTTATGTGCGCGCCAATAATGCCCAGGTTGGATTAAATACACTTTTCGATGAAATAAATAAATTGGATAAAACAGAGTTGGAATCATTGGTTTACTCGGATTATGAAGACCAGTTTCAATACTTTTTTGCTATTGCGATGATTTTGATTTTACTCGAATTTATTATCCTCGAAAGAAAAAACAGGTATCTGAAAAACATTAAACTTTTTTCGGTTAAAGATTTAAAGGAATGAAACGATTAATTTTTATAATATTTATTACAGCGTTTTCGGTTGTGGCGTTTGGCCAGAACGAGCGCAAATATGTACGGAGTGGAAATGACCTTTTTTTTGAGGCGGTAAAAGACACCACTAAAATTGATTCGGTTAAATATGTCAATGCAGAAACGGAATACAGAAAAGCGTTGAATAAAAAACCCAACGATTTGCAGTGGGATTTTAACCTGGCCGATGCCGTTTACAAACAAAAAAGATTTGATGAAGCAGCCGGAAAATTTGGCGATTTGGCCGAAAAAATGACAACTCCCGAGGAAAAAGCACGGGCATTGCACAACATGGGTAACAGCCAGTTAATGAACAGTAAAATTGACGAAAGTATTGAATCCTATAAAAAAGCGCTTCGTCAGAATCCAAGCGATTTGGATACAAAATATAACCTGGCTTACGCACAAATGCTGAAAAAGAAACAAGAGGAACAACAGAAAAAACAAGATCAGAACAAGGATCAAAATAAAGATCAGGACAAGCAGGATCAAAATAAAGATCAAAACAAAGACAAGCAGGATCAGAACAAAGATCAGCAGGACAAACAAAATAAGGATCAAAACAAGGATCAGCAAAATCAGGATCAGCAGCAACAACAGCAGCAAAATAAAATATCAAAGGAAAATGCTGAACAATTATTGCAGGTTTTACAAAATGACGAGAAAAAAATTCAGGATAAAGTAAAGAAAATGCAGGCAGCGCAAGCAAAAAGGACAAAAACTGAGAAGGAGTGGTAGGGGAGAAAGTCGGAAGTCGGAAGAAAGAGTTGGAAGTTGGAAGAAATGGGTGTCGCGGTTTCCGAATCGCGATTAGTAACGGTAGGAAGTTGTAATTCGGGATAAAGAATAAGACGGTTGGCGGGTTGTTATAGTTTTATGGTTGTCAAAGAACATTGAAATTTGATTCTATTCCAACAATGACAACTACGACAACTAATTTAGAAACAGATAATTTAAATCATTCAACTATTTTTGCATTTATGATTTAACATTTGTACGAACAGAAAAAATGATAAGAACATTCACTACATATTTGCTGATATTTTTAACGGTTATTACTGCCAGCGCGGTACAAACCCGCTTTACAATGGATGCTCCAACTGCTGTTGAAGTTGGGCAACAGTTCAGGTTGAGCTTTACTTTGAATGAACAGGGAAGTAATTTAAAGTTGCCTCCCGGAATCGAAAATAATTTCGACGTTTTGATGGGACCGAGTACAAGCCAATCGCTTAGTATGTCAACAATTAACGGCAAAACAACCCAGGAAGCAACTTACGGATATACATATATTTTGAGAGCTAAACAGGAAGGAACGTTTGAATTGCGATCTGCTTCAATTGAAGTTGGCGGAAAAATATTCGAATCGAATTCAATTAAAATCCAGGTTGTAAAAGCACAATCGAAACCAGCTCAACCACAACCACAAGCAGGTGGTTCGGGGGGAAACAGCACTGCTGAGCAGCAACAGGGCAAACCACAAAATGTTGAACTGGGCAGCGACAATCTTTTTGTGAGGGTTGAAATGAACAAACAAAATGTTTTCAAAGGCGAACAAGTTGTTGCAACCGTTAAATTATATGTTAACCCGAATATTCCTATTGCCAGGTTTGATCAGGTAAATCTGCCTACATACGAAGGGTTTTATACGCAGGATGTTGAAATTCCGCAACAAGTAAACTTTGTACGCGAAGTTTTTGACAATAAAATTTATCAGGTAGGTGTTTTAAAGAAAACAATACTTTTCCCACAGCAAAACGGGAAGTTGACTGTTGCACCTTTCGATATGTCGCTTTTGGTGCAGCAGCAGGTAAAACAACGCAGTTTCTTTGATGATTTTTTCAATAGTTTCAGGACGGTTAAGGCGACTATTACAAGTAAACCGGTTACTGTAAATGTTCGGGATATTCCGAATCCGCCAGCCAGCTTTATGGGTGGTGTGGGTAGTTTCAATATCACATCGGATATTAGTGCTGAGAATGTTACAACCAATGATGCTGTTACTTTAAAAGTTACTATCAGTGGTTCGGGTAATATCAGGTTGGTCAAAACGCCCAAACTTGAATTGCCTTCGGATTTTGAAGTTTACGATCCAAAAGTCACAGATAATGTGTCGGTTACAAGCAGCGGGGTTTCTGGCACTAAAACTATTGAATATCTTTTCCAGCCCCGGTTTGAAGGTGATTATACGGTTCCGGCTATACAGTTTACCTATTTCAATCCTGCTGCCGGGACTTACGAAACAAAATCGACAAGCGAATATCAGCTTAATGTTAAAAAAGGATCGGGTGACCAAACTGCAAAAGTTACAGGTTCGTTGCGCAAAGAAGATGTGCAGTTACTGGGACAGGATATTCGTTTTATCGAACAGGGAGATCCGGAATTGGAACTAAAAGGTTATACATTTTTTGGAACACTACTATTTTATTTGTTATACGCGGGCAGTGCTTTTGCATTTTTGCTGTTGTTTTTTATCTATCGGAAAAAAGCAAAGGAAAATGCAAATATTGCTTTAATGCGAAATAAAAAAGCCAACAAAGTGGCTAGAAAACGTTTAAAAGCTGCGGCATCATTTATGAAACAGAACAACAATGAAGCATTCCACGAGTCGATTTTAAAAGCATTTGAAGGATATTTGAGCGACAAACTTGGTATCCCGATTGCCGATTTAAATCGCGAATCATCGGTCGCCGGGTTACAGAAAAAGAATGTTGAACAAGCAGTAATCGATGATTTTGTTTTGGTAGTTGACCAGTGTGAATTTGCAAGGTATGCGCCAGCAAGTGGCTCGGAATCGAGAAACGAATTATACAGTAAGGCAGAAAATACCATGGGATTGATGGAAAAGCAGATTAAGAGATAGGACGGAAGTGGGAAACGGGAAGTTGGAAGACAGAGGACGGGAGATGGAGGCACGAAGTTGGGGAGACCGGATGCAATCCGTATCTTCACAGTTGCCCCGATAACTATCGGGGGGATGGCATCCTTAAAAAGAATTAAGCAAAAAGAAGAGGGATAATTTAAGAAAAGGGTTTTAAGTAATTTGAAAATGAAAGGATATTTTAATAAAATAATAATTGTTGCACTTGTTTCATTTATCTCCTTGAGTTTAAATGCTCAGGACAATAATACTCAGCTTTGGGGAAAAGGTAACGCTTTTTATACCACCGGCGATTATCAGCAGGCAATTTTGAACTACGAACAAATTTTAAGTTCGGGACAGGAATCGGCGAAGTTGTACTTCAACCTCGGTGATGCCTATTACAAAGCAGGAAACATAAATAAAGCGATTTTAAATTTTGAGCGGGCCAAGCGATTGGAACCTAATAACGAAAATATCGATTTTAACATAAAAATGGCCAACCAGTTTGTGGTTACAAGCATCGAACCATTGCCACTACCGTTTTTCCTGCGCTGGCGGACTTCGGTAATCAATATGTATTCTTCCGATTCATGGTCATATATCAGCATCGTTTCGTTTATTATTTTTCTAATTCTGATTGGGTTGTTTATTTTCAGCAGGATTGTAATGGTGCGCAGGATTTCTTTTCTGGCCGGGATTTTTATATTGATATTTTCAGGATTTACTTTTTCATTCGCTTCAAAACAAAAAAAGAAAATAGTTGAACGCAACAATGCTATCGTTTTTTGTCCGCGGGTTACTGTAAAAAGCTCTCCTGCGCAAACCGGCACCGACCTTTTCCTAATTTACGAAGGATTAAAAGTTCAAATTACCGACAGTATCGATACCTGGAAAGAGATAAAACTTGCAGATGGAAACCAGGGCTGGCTGCAGGATTCGTGTATTGTTAAGATATGAAATTATCACTTCCCTGACCTGACAGCGTCCCCAGACCTGTAAGCGCCAAATCGACCAAGAAATAGTAGGGACTTGGGAAAGTCCCTGTCCCATGAAAACTTTTTACATCCTTTGTAATTCAAAATCTTTTATCTAATTTTGCGCCCAGTTAATTTTAAGCTGTGGTTATTTAACGCGATGCTGCGGCTTAAACATTGTATAACAAATTAATAGTTCTTTTAAAATGTATTTATCAACTGAGAAAAAAGCAGAAATTTTTGCCCAACATGGCAAAACTGCAACCGACACTGGAAGTGCCGAAGGTCAAATTGCATTGTTCACCTTCAGGATTAACCACCTGACAGAACACTTAAAACAAAACAAAAAAGACCACAGCACACGCCATTCGTTAATTAAATTAGTAGGGAAACGTCGTGGCTTACTCGATTATCTGATTAAAAAAGATATCGAGCGTTACCGGACGATTATTAAAGAATTGAACTTACGTAAGTAGAATATCTGAAAGGCAATGCATTGTGTTGCCTTTCTTTTTTGTAAATTGCAAAGCCTCACCACCCATTGTAATTATTTAAAATTTATTGATTTATTAAAACATTATGGTAAACGCAACAATTAAAACGATTGAACTTGCTGATGGAAGGACCATTACCATTGAAACCGGAAAATTGGCAAAACAGGCCGATGGAGCGGTAGTAGTAAGAATGGGTGAAACCATGTTGCTTGCAACAGTAGTTTCAGCAAAAGATGCAAAGGATGATGTGGATTTTATGCCACTCTCGGTTGACTATCGCGAAAAATTTTCAGCCGCGGGACGGTTCCCCGGTGGATTTCTAAAGAGGGAAGCGCGTCCTTCGGATGATGAAATCCTGATTGCCAGGCTCGTTGACCGTGCCCTGCGCCCACTTTTCCCCGAAGATTATCATGCTGAAACAGCGATGATGATTTCCTTGATTTCCGCTAACCAGGAAGAAATGCCTGATGCACTGGCAGGTTTGGCGGCTTCAGCTGCAATTGCTGTTTCTGACGTGCCATTTGAAACTCCTATTTCGGAAGTTCGTGTGGCCCGCATTAATGGCGAATTTGTAATCAACCCAAACCGCAGTGAATTAGCCAAGGCTGATATGGAAATCATGGTCGGCGCTTCGTTCGACAACATTATGATGGTGGAAGGCGAAATGGACGAAGTATCAGAAGACGTGATGCTTGCCGCAATTAAAATTGCCCACGAAGAGATTAAAAAACATTGTAAAGTTCAGGAAGAACTTGCTGCTGCATTGGGAGTTGTAAAACGTGAGTACAGTCATGAAGTAAATGACGAAGATTTGCGTGCAAAAGTGAAAGCCGATTTGTACGACAAATGTTACGCTGTAACAGAGCAACAAATAACAAACAAGCTGGAAAGACTGGCATCATTCCAGAATGTACGCTACGAATATATCGAAGAGTACAAAACAGCAAATGCGGAAAACGCGGATATTGATTTGGATGTGCATGTTTCGCTCATCAAAAAATATTATCACGATGTAGAAAAAGAGGCAATGCGCCGGATGATTCTTGATAAAGGAATCCGTTTAGATGGTCGCACAACCAGTCAGATTCGCCCAATTTGGGGAGAAGTAAATTATTTGCCAGGCTCGCATGGTTCGTCAATTTTCACCCGCGGTGAAACGCAGTCGTTAACTTCTGTTACACTGGGTACAAAAATGGATATCAAAAAAATTGATTCAGTAACTTTCCAGGGAACGGAAAAATTCCTGCTTCATTACAACTTTCCTCCATTTTGTGTCGGCGATCCAAAAACACCAAGAGGAACAGGTCGTCGCGAAATCGGTCATGGAAACCTTGCACACCGCGCACTTAAAAAAATGATTCCAGATGATTTTCCATATATTTTACGTATCGTTTCAGATATTCTTGAATCAAACGGTTCATCTTCGATGGCAACTGTTTGCGCGGGAACTATGGGAATGATGGATGCCGGTATAAAAATGAAAAAACCCGTTTCAGGTATTGCAATGGGATTGATAACCGACAAAGGATCATCAAAGTTTGCTGTTCTTTCAGATATTTTGGGCGATGAGGATCACCTTGGCGACATGGACTTTAAAGTAACCGGAACTGCCGATGGTATTACCGCAACTCAAATGGATATTAAAGTGGACGGACTTTCTTATGAAGTTTTAGCGCAGGCGCTTCAGCAGGCAAAAGAAGGCCGTTTGCATATTTTGGGAGAAATGCTCAAAGTAATTCCTGAACCACGTGCTGATTACAAACCAAATGTACCACGAATTGAAACTGTTCAGATTCCGAAAGATATGATTGGCGCTGTAATTGGACCGGGAGGAAAGGTTATTCAGGCCATTCAGGAAGAAACAAAAACCGTTATCGTTATCGAAGAAAAAGACGATGTTGGTATTGTGGAAATTTCGGGTGCCGGACTTGAGCCAATTGAAGCTGCAAAAGCCAGGATTAAGGCAATTGTTGCAATCCCTGAAGTTGGCGAAGTTTATCTTGGAAAAGTAAAATCGGTTGTGTCATTTGGTGCATTCATCGAAATACTTCCCGGAAAAGAGGCTTTGCTCCACATTTCAGAAATGGATTGGGGACGGGTGGAAAACGCCGAAGATTTCACAAAAGAAGGTGATATGATGGAAGTGAAACTGATTGGTGTTGACCAAAAAACCGGCAAGCTAAAACTTTCGCGCCGGGCAATGGTGCCAAAACCCGAAGGTTATGTTGAGCGCCCGCCAAGAGAAGACCGTGGCCCAAGAAGAGATGACAGAGGTGGCGACCGTAGAGACGATCGCAGAGGTGGCGACCGCCGGGATAATTTTAGAGGTGGCGACCGTCGCGATGACAGAGGCGGTGACCGCCGCGATAATAATTTCCGCCCTCGCCGCGATAACGATTAATTGAGAATTAAAGACTTTGCAGAATTTATACTGCAACAGGTTTAATAAAAAACATAGAAACCCGTTCAAAACCTGAACGGTTTTTTTATGCCTTTCATCTTTATTCCTACTTTTGAAAAAATAATTGATATTAGAAAAATGGAAAACTGGGCTGAAGTAATGATTTCAAAAATCGATTTAAACCTTGAAAAATCAAGAGAGAAAGATCTCAGGTTTTTTCGTGTTGATGAGTTTAAACGTAATGTTTCCCGCGTTGACGAATTTTCAAATTCGTGCCCGTTTTGTCACAAACATAAAATAGATATTGCGGAAGCTGTTGAAAGCATTTATGAAGCAGTTGAAGTTCCCGGAAAATCAAGGCGTGAATTTGACAGGTTAATCAGTCGTTTAGCCCGTCATATGCAAAAAGAGCATGGTTTTTATGCACCTTTCTATTTTTCATATTTGTATGCGTTTATCGGTATCCTGTCAGGATTAATTATCGGGTACATTTTATTTAGAATGTTCCCTGCTAATGGTGAGCTTTTGTTATTGGTTTGCATTATGATTGGAATAGTTGGCTCATATATAGCCGGAACTCAAAAGGACAATAAAATTCGAAAAGCTAAAAAAATCATGTAATTGTATGCGATTTCTTGTAATTGAGGGAAATATAGGAGCTGGGAAAACGACACTGGCAAAAATGATAGCAGAGGAGAACAATGCCCAATTAGTTCTGGAACAATTTGCCGAAAACCCTTTTCTTTCAAAATTCTATAACGATCAGGAGCGATACTCATTTCCGCTAGAATTGTCGTTTCTTGCCGACAGGTATTACCAAATAAAAAAACAGATATTTAATCCCGACCTTTTTCATAGCCTTGTAGTTGCTGATTACTTTTTTGCCAAATCGGCCATATTTGCCCAAAACACGCTAAAAGATGATGAATATCGTTTATTTCGTCAGATTTTCGATATTGTTTTTGAGTCGATGCCAAAACCCGATTTGTATATATATTTACATGTCGATACGAATCAGCTTTTAAAAAATATTAAAACCCGAGGCCGCGATTATGAGCAAAATATTTCTGCTGATTATCTCGAAAAAATTAAAAATGGGTACTTTGGTTTTTTTAAACAAATTAACACATTCCCAATTTTGGTTATTGATATCAATAATGTTGATTTTATTGAGAATCCAACCAAATTTAAGCAGCTAAAGGAAGCAATTTTTCAGAGTAATTATAAATTAGGGATAAACAGGTTAATAATGGGGTAAAAACTTGTGTTACCTCTTTTAAATAAGAAAAACCTTTCTATTTTTGCTTGGGAATTTTATAATCATTCTTATCACTATTAATTGTTTGTGTCATGAATAAATTTAGCATTAAACCAGTATTATTTATTTTAATGGTTGTCGTTTTATCGAGCTGTTCCGGTCTAAAGAAGATGAAAAAGAACGCCGATCAAATCCAGTACAAAGTTACTCCTGAAGTTCTTGAAAGTCATGCAGGAAAAGTAAATTTCGGCATCGATACCCGTTATCCTGCAAAATATTTTAGCAAAAAAGCTACAATTGTTGCAACTCCGGTTTTGAAATATGAAGGAAGCAGTACTAATTTTACACCCGCTTCGGTTCAGGGGGAAAGTGTTAAAGCCAACAATAAAGTAATTAATTATTTATCGGGAGGGAGTGTTTCTTACAAGGATGGAATTGTTTACGATAAGGCAATGAGCGTTTCTGAGCTTTATATGAATATTACAGCTTCGCAAGGCAAGAAAAGTATTCAATTTAATCCTGTAAAATTGGCAAACGGAGTAATTGCTACAAGTGAATTGGTTGTCAACGATCCAAAACCTATCCTGGGTGTTCGCCGTGAAGCCAATACAACAGGGAAATATGATCCAAATATCGACCCTTTCCAAAGAATCGTTCCCGATGAAATGATGGCTGACATACATTATCTTATTAACAAAGCAAATGTAAGGAAAGAAGAAGTCGAAAAAATAGAAGTTGTTGGACTTGAGGATTATACTAAAAAGGCTAATTCCGATGAAAAAATTGACTTAAAAAGGGTAGAAGTTGCTGCTTATGCCTCGCCTGATGGTACAATTGATTTAAACACTGAACTTGCAGCACAACGTAAAGAAACTTCAACTGCTTTCCTTGCGAAAAAACTTAAAGATGCAGGTGTTGTTATTGAATTGAAAACAAAATACACTCCTGAGGACTGGGATGGTTTCAGGGAGTTGATGGAGAAATCAAATATTCAGGATAAAGATCTGATTTTAAGGGTTCTTTCGATGTACAACGACCCTGAAGTTCGTGAACGTGAAATAAAAAACCTGAGCCAAACATTTACGGCTGTTGCAAATGAAATTCTGCCACAACTGCGCAGGGCAAAAATGACTACAAGTGTTGATTTGATTGGCAAAACAGACGAAGAATTAAAAGCATTGGTAAAATCGGATCCTGCCTCATTGAACCCTGCTGAATTGCTTTACGCTGCTACTTTATTCGAAGATTTGGATGAACAGCTTTCAATATATAATTCTTTCATTAAAATTTATCCAAATGATTGGAGAGGACCAAATAATGCAGGTTACATTTTGGCGAAACAAGGTAAATACGATGATGCAAAACCGTTGTTTGAGAGTGCCGAAACTTTAAAAAATACTGAACCGATAATTAAAAATAACCTGGGTACAGTTGCCTTAAAAAATGGTGATGTAAAAGATGCTGAAACTTTGTTCGGAGCCGCTGCTGGCGCCGGTAATGAAGTTAATTACAACCTCGGTATTGTAAGTATGAAAAAAGCCGAATATGACAAAGCTGTTAAATATTTCGTGAAAGAAGATGATGTTAACAGTGCTTTGGCAAATATGATGTCGGGCAATAACAATGCGGCATTGCAGGATTTGGAAGCTTTTGATAAACCTGATAGCTACATGAAAGAATACCTCAAAGCAGTTATTGGCGCACGCACCGCCAAAGAAAACCTGCTTTTCGAAAGTCTTGAAAAAGCTTGTGGAATCAATTCTGAAATGAAAGCAAAAGCACGCAAGGACATGGAATTTGCAAGGTATTTCGATAACCCAAAATTCAAGGAAATCACAAAATAAAAAACCATTCGATTATATATTGAAAGGGCAATCTGTAAATTACGGGTTGCCCTTTATTTTTATTAAAAGTTTTTATCCATCACGATAATTGCGCAACCCTTCCAGCACTTTATTCATCTTAAATTACATGACTAAAGTTCGTATTCAATACATCCAGTTTATCGCTTTTATTTTTATATCCTATCTGCCAGGTTTGGATTTGATGGCGCAGTACTCTTATATTGGGCGTACAAGTGATTTGCTTACAGGCATCCCAGTTGGCAATGTAATGATTTATAACAAACATTTTGGCACTACGTCAATTACCGAAAAAGATGGTGTTTTTATTTTGGATTACAATAATTCCCGAAAAGAGGATAATTATCAAATTCTGTTTAATGTGTTTTTTGCCCCTACTGATGAAAATGTTTCACTTCAACTTTTCACTTCAGATGGTAAAATTATTTTGCAAACCGGATATTTGGGAATGGGTGGAAGTTACTTATTCCCCTTGTTGAAACAGGGCATCTACATCCTTACTGTTACATCAGAAAAAAAATCGGACGCCATTAAAATATTCTCTAATGGAGCTGGACTTTTATACTTGCAAAACAAGTTTGATAAAACTGAAACTGATCAAACCGGCAGGGATACACTTGTTTTTTCGAAAGAAGGGTATTATGGAGTTGAAATAATTGCACCTCAAACAGACACCGTATTTCATATTAAACTTTTGCCGAAATCTGAAAATGATTTAAACTTTTTGAATGGATTGCCAGAATACAAAGCGTTTAACCTTATGCAAGGCAGCCCTTTTGTTACAAACTACGGAGATGTGGAATCTGTGAAATTTATTTACAATAGTAACGACCGTCAAATATATTACATGAATTCAAAACGATATGAATTCCATTATGATTTTGCAGTTAAGTTTTTGGGTTATAAAAAGGGCGTCTATCATTTTAATAATATTCAGTATTCATCGTCGAAAGAGCGGTATTTATTCCCTGGTTCGCTTAATCTTTACAAGGCATCTGGTAAATATGTTTTACGATTTTATCCGGGTGACCAAATGAGTTGTGGTCAAATTAAAGAGATAGTTGAAAGGATAAATCAAACAAGCTATTTGAATAATAATATATACCTGTACCCTAATAATACTGATTGGCAAAGTTGCTCTGGCATTCAAATTATTACTTCCGATGAGCTTTATGAAGGGCAAAATTACCAGGCATTAAACCTGGCAAAATGTTATGGCTATTTGCGGAAAGTTGCGGTTGATGAATTGAGCAACAAGTACATTGGTAAACACGATGTAGTAGTTTTAAACGGCATTCCAAACGATGTATCGGTGGTGGCTGGGATAATAACTACTGAATTTCAAACACCATTGAGCCACATTAATATTTTGAGTCACAATCGCGGAACTCCCAATATGGCTTTGCGCGATGGCTGGACAAACCAAAAACTCGAATCTTTGATGGGAGAGTTGATATCCCTGGAAGTTCTTTCGGATTCATTTATTATAAAAAAAGCGACAATTGATGAGGCAACTTCTTTTTGGAACAGTAACGAACCCGTAACCCCAATTTTCCTTGGAAAAGATGAAGAAAAGAAGGGATTAATCGATTTGAATTCAGTCAATTATTTAAGTGTTAATTCGATTGGTGGAAAAGCAGCAAACTTCGCAGAATTGATGAAAATTAAAAATCCTGCAATCCTGACACCTGAAAATCCATTTGCAATCCCATTTTATTATTACAGTCAACATATTAAAATCAACCAGATTGAACCTTTTATCAAGGAGCTGCTTGGTGAAGAACAATTTAAAACGAACCAGGATTACCGTAAAGAAAAACTTAGCGAATTACAGGGAAAAATTCTTCAGGCCCCAATTGATCCAACTTTAGTAGAAATGGTGCTTTCGAAAATCGACAACTTTAAAACCTTCGGTTCGTATCGGTTCAGGTCATCCACAAATGCCGAAGATTTAGAGTTTTTCTCTGGAGCGGGACTGTACGATTCATTTTCCGCAAAAAAGGGCGATGAAACAAAAACCATTGAAAATGCAATCAAAAAAGTGTGGGCTAGCTTGTGGAATTTCAGGGCTTTTGACGAACG
The DNA here is from genome assembly GCA_038217255.1 of Bacteroidales bacterium. Lineage (GTDB taxonomy): Bacteria > Bacteroidota > Bacteroidia > Bacteroidales > Prolixibacteraceae > Draconibacterium. The sequence continues at coordinate 15,035 of JBBQPP010000012.1, forward strand.
CGAGTATTACAAAATCGACCAGCTATCAACAGCAATGGGCATCCTTGTTCACCGTTCGTTTCCCAATGAAGAAGCGAATGGCGTAATAATTACCAAAAATCTGTACAATATTAATCCCGGGTTTATTGTAAATGTCCAATTTCAGGAACATAGTATTGTATTTCCTGAACCCGGGATCTTGCACGACCAAATCATCCTGTTTACGTATTCGTTAAATCCCAAACACAACTTTACTATTGAATACTTGTCGCATTCAAACATCCCTGAACTAAACAGGAAAAATGTTTTAACAGATGAGGAGTTATATAGTTTGGGCGAATATTGTATGCAAATAAAAAAGCACTTCTTTTATAATATTCCTCATTCATGTAAATGTTTGTTCGATGATTTTGGATTAGATATAGAATTCAAAATTGATGAAATTGAAGGACATCGAAAACTGTATATCAAACAAGCACGCATTTATAACTAAAATACTGTCATAAATCTTTTTTAATCTTGACAATTAGCCCTATTTTTTGCAAAAAAAATAAACAACTGTTAATATGAAAAACATGGAATACATTAACAATTACATTGAACAAAATAAAGAGCGTTTTTTGGAAGACTTATTTGGGTTGATCCGCATCCCCTCAATCAGTTCCATAAAAACCCATAAACCAGATATGCAAAGAGCTGCGGAATACTGGAAAGAAATCTTAATGAAGGCAGGAGCAGACAAAGCTGAAATATTTGAAACCGCAGGCAATCAAGTAACTTATGGTGAAAAAATAATTGACCCGAAATTACCCACTGTATTGATTTATGCTCATATGGATGTAATGCCGGTTGATCCAATTGAAAAATGGGTTTCCAATCCCTTTGAACCTGAAATTCGTGATGGGAAAATTTGGGCACGTGGTGCCGATGATGATAAAGGGCAAAGTATGATGCACGCTAAAGCATTTGAATTAATGGTTAAAACAAATACCCTCCCTTGCAACGTAAAATTCATGATTGAAGGTGAAGAAGAAATAGGGTCGCCAAACCTCGGGAAATGGTGTGCCGATAACAAGGAAATGCTGAAAGCTGATGTAATACTTGTTTCGGATACCGGCATGATTGCACCCGGAATTCCTTCGATAACCACCGGCCTTCGTGGACTTGCATACTGGCAGGTTGAAGTTACAGGTCCAAGTCGTGATTTGCACTCAGGTTTATTTGGCGGTGCAGTGGCAAACCCAATTAATGTGCTTTGCACAATGATTGATAAAATGGTTGACGCAAAGGGTAAAATTACCATTCCTGGTTTTTATAATGATGTTTTGGACGTTTCAACAGAGGAGCGTGAATTGCTTGGCCGTGCACCTTTCAACCTTGAAAAATATAAAGAAGCGCTTGAACTCGATGAAGTAGTAGGAGAAGAGGGATACACCACCAGTGAGCGGACAGGTATACGTCCAACTTTTGATGTTTGTGGAATTTGGGGTGGTTACACAGGTGAAGGCGCTAAAACAGTGTTGCCTTCAAAAGCTTTTGCAAAAATATCGTGTCGGTTGGTACCCAACCAGGATCACCATAAGATAGCAGTTCTATTTAAAAATCACTTTGAAAGTATTGCGCCAAAAACTGTAAAAGTTGAAGTTACTTCACTTCATGGCGGACAAGCTTATGTTTGTCCAATCGATATCCCAGCTTACAAAGCAGCGGAAAAAGCATATACAGATGTTTATGGAAAACGCCCTGTACCGATGCGTTCGGGAGGTAGTATCCCTATTATTTCTACTTTCGAGGAAGTACTCGGAATTAAATCGGTATTGATGGGATTTGGACTTGAATCGGATGCAATCCATTCACCTAATGAAAATTATCCGCTGGAGCAATTCTATAATGGAATCAGAACAATACCATTGTTTTATAAATATTTTGCAGAGTTGGTTGTAGATATTTAGTACAAAGCAAAAAAATCAAATATTAACTATCGAGAATCAAGCATTATCCTAATTTACTTACCCGCTCAAGGCGTTCGGTATCTAATACTTTTATCTTTCGACCATCAATTGCGATAACCCTTTCACTTGCAAAATTTGAGAGTGTCCGGATTGCATTTGAGGTGGTCATGTTCGACAAATTGGCAATATCTTCCCTGGAAAGATATACGCGCAAAGTGGTTCCGTCATTCTCAACTCCGTACTTATCTTTTAATATAAGCAGAGATTCGGCAAGGCGTCCCCTTATGTGTTTTTGTGTTAAAGTAATCATCCTGCCATTAGCAAAAGCAAGTTCGTGGGCAAGTTTTTGAATAATTTCAAATGAAAAATCACAATTCTTTAAGGCACGATCCATAATGAAATCGGTGTTGATTGTACAAATTACCGATTCTTCAAGAGTTAATGCAGACGCAATGTGGTCTTCGTTACATAATAAAGCTCGATACCCAATTATTCCAGGCGGTTTGGCCATGCGTATTATTTGTTCGCGGCCTCCCACACCTTCCTTGAAAATCTTCACCTTACCTTCTACTAAAGTAATTAAGCCGTTTGGTTTATCTCTTTCCTTGAATATAAATTCGTTTTTTCGATAATTCGAAACTGATATATTTCGATAAAGTTCAGCTTTTTCATCCGGCGTTAGCAGGAAAAAAATTGATTTTGGGTTATCAACAATATTTTTTATGCCAGAAACAGTCTTTAACATGTAGCTAATCTGTAAGTTTAATAAGTTCAAAGCTAAAAAAAAATGGTTAACCCCAGTTCAAATCCATCCTTAATTTTATTCACCCAGCCAAAAATTACAAAGCAAAAATTAATTATTAAGGTTGTTTTATTCTTAATATCGGGCCACCAAAGGCATTCTCCGGCCAAACCCAAAAGCTTTTGAACTGATCCTTAAAATGGGTGCAGCCTGAAACCTTTTGTATTCGTTTATATTTACCATCCGGATAACGCGATTTACAACGTTTTCGTCAAAACCTTGATTGACGATTTCTTTTGGTGACATGTTCATTTCAATATAACTGAATAACATCCTGTCCAAATCATTGTATTCAGGCAGCGAATCGGAATCTTTTTGGTCGGGACGCAATTCAGCAGATGGGGGTTTTGAAATTGTGTTGAACGGAATAATTTCGCTTTCACGATTGATAAAATGTGCAAGTTTAAATACATCCATTTTGTAAACATCACCCAACACAGCCAGTCCTCCGTTCATATCGCCATATAAAGTTCCGTAACCAACTGCGCATTCACTTTTGTTGGTTGTATTTAAAAGAATGTGGCCAAATTTGTTTGAAATTGCCATCAAATATATTCCACGAGCACGTGCCTGTATATTTTCTTCAGTAACATCCGGAATTGTGCCTTCAAAAGTTTCGGACAGACCCTTTTCAAATTCATCGACGGCAGATTGAATATTTATAACATCAAACTCAATTCCAAGGTTTTCTGCCAGTTTTCGTGCATCATCAACACTGTGATTCGATGAATATTTTGAAGGCATTAATAGCACTCGCACATTTTGAGCACCCAGCGCACGAACTGCCAACACAACTGTAATTGCAGAATCAATTCCTCCGGAAAGGCCAAGTGTAGCTTTTGTAAAACCCATTTTTTTGAAATAATCCCGGATACCTAAAATAAGTGCGTTGTGTATTTTTTCTATTGTTTCAATTTTGGGTTGAAGTTGTTTTTCACCAATATTTAAAGTGTCAATAATCAGAAAGTCTTCCTCAAAATATTTCAATTCTTTAAGCACAACACCATTTCTGTCAATAAAAACCGACCCACCATCGAAAATTAATTCGGTTTGGGCGCCAACCTGATTAATGTAAAATATTGGCAATTTGTATTTTTTTGCTTTGTTCACAAGAACATTTTTACGCCACTCCTCCTGGTTGTACGAAAATGGGGATGCTGATATATTCAAAACAAAATCAGGACAAAGTTTCGACAATTCCTCCATGGGCGAAACCTGATAAAGTTTGTCTTTCCCAAATTCATTGGCAGTTGGCAGTTCGTCCCACAAATCTTCACAAATGGTAATGGCAATTTTTTCGCCTTTAAATTCAACTATTTTAAACTCGCGATTGGGCTCAAAATGGCGATATTCATCAAAAATATCATAAGTAGGCAACAAAGTTTTATTTTGAATGTGCTGGATTTCCCCCTCGTTTAAAAAGAATGCGGAGTTGTACAATTGTTTCCCGTTTTCATTTTGGTTAATTCGCGGAGCACCAATAATAGCGGCAATTCCAACACAATTTTCCGCAATTTTGATAACCGCTTTTTCGGCATTCGTGATAAACTCTTTCTTTTCAAGTAGATCATGCGGATAGTACCCTGTAACCGACAATTCTGAAAATACTACTAAATCAGCACCTTCAATTTTAGCTTTGTTGATATGCTGGATTATTTTTGCTGAATTTCCTTTGAAATCGCCAATTGTATAATTTAACTGTGCAAATGCAACTTTCATAAAAAGAGTTTAAAGTTTCGAGTTTAAAGTTCAAAGTCGGTACTCGAAACCCGGAACTCCGAACTCTGAACTTCATTGAAGTTGCAAATCTCTAATTTTTACTTCACTTTCGCAATATTATTTTTATTTATCCGTATTGAAAATAAAATCATAAAAATGGCATTTTTTAAACGATTAATTTTTGCATCTGTATTGTTTGCGCTTCTTTATTCTTGTAAGCCAAATCCGCTTAAAGTGAACATTTCCGATATCAAAAATAATATTTCAGTAGTTAGGTTCGACAATGAATTATTTTCAATCAACAACAACGATACGATAAAGTCAATTGTTGAATTAAGCAATAAATATCCTGAATTTTTTGATCTTTTCACTTACAAAGTTATTCAGATTGGTGGTATTCATGATACTTTGTTTTTCGAAAGGATGAAGCATTTTATGACGGATACAATGATTTTAAATGTAAAAAAACTTGTGGATGTTGAATTTTCCGATTTTGAAAATACTGAAAAACAGTTGAATGATGCTTTCAAATATTTCCAATTCCATTTTCCCGACAAGGAAGTACCAACTATTTATGCATACGTTTCGGGTTTTAATCAATCAGTTGTTACTGCTGAAAATATTATAGGAATCAGTCTGGATAAATATTTAGGCAGAGATTGTAAATATTACAGACTACTAAATTCAACCCCGCAATATAAAATAGTGAATATGCACAAGGGGAAGATAGTTTCTGATGTTGCATATGCCTGGGGGATTACCGAATTTGAATATACCAACAAAACAACAACGTTGCTTGATAACATGATCCATTATGGCAAGCTTATGTATTTTGTTGATGCGTTACTTCCTGAAATGGAGGACTCACTTAAAATTGGTTATACAGGTGAGCAAATTGACTGGTGCAAACGTAATGAAGCTCAAATGTGGTCGCAACTGATTGAAAACAAAATGCTTTATTCCAATAAGCGGATGGATATAATCCGCTATATCAACAACAGCCCTACAACAAGTGGTTTTCCGCTTGAATCGCCCGGACGTACGGGAGTTTGGATAGGCTGGCAGATTGTTAGGGAATACATGAAAAAATATCCTGACATAACTTTGCCCGAATTGATGCAAAACAGCAATTACCAACAGATCTTAAACGACTCGAAATATTTTCCGGAGTAATTGTTCAAGTAAAATAGGCGTTTTACCCCTCTGCCTGCCGGCATCTCCCCTCGAGAGGAGAACGTGTTGAACTCGCTTTCTGCAATGATGTTAATGTTGCAAAATGTAACCTATGAACGCTTTTCCCTATTTAGCGAAAATGGCGAAGCCAAAAGGGTTAAAAAACTCTCCAGTTTTAATTTTGAATAACAACCTTTTTTATTCCAGAAAATTCATTGTTTGTAATTTTTACCAAATAAAGTCCCGGATAACTCCATCTTCCTGTTGCTATTGAAAATTGATTTCCTGAAGCAATTTCGGAATAAACCTTCTTGCCTGACAGGTTGTAAATTTCTACGCGTGTCGATTGATATTTTGAAGCTTTTAGTTCAACATTAATATTGTTCGTTGCTGGATTTGGGAAAATATTGAATTCCCTTTTATTTATTTCAACAAGTTCAGCGCCTGTTGAAAAATCACTACCCTTGGCATCAACCTGCACGTCATCAAACCAAAGTGGGTTCCACCATGTATAAAGGCCAATTTTTCCATAGGAGAATTCTGAGGTTTTTACCTGGTCGAAAACT
>JBBQPP010000013.1:0-20681 GCA_038217255.1 Bacteroidales bacterium
TGTATATCCTGATAATTTCGGATTTGAATGGGGTAAACAAATTGGCGAACCCGTCTTTATTCATAAATATCCGAGATTTTCAAGAATGACAAGTCCTCATAATTTTACCGTTATTTTATTTAGATTTGTGATTATTGATAAATCCCTGCCCGTTAGTTCAGGCATGGATATTAGAAATTAAGAAATAGAATTAATGAAAATCTAACCATTTTTTATAGCTTATAACACTACAGTTTATGCAGAAAAACTCATCCGATTTTTTTAATCCTATTCAGCAAACCAAATATATAGCAGGTGATAACTACAGCAAGATTGAACATTATTTGCACGCATTACAGGCTATTTCGAAAGTTTGTAACTTAAGCTATTATATTATTGATTATTACAGAAAAAGCTTCTATTATGTATCGCCAAACCCCCTTTTTCTGAGTGGATATACCCAGGAGGAGGTATTAAAATTAGGATTCGATTTCTATCCTTTATGTGTTCCCAACGAAGATTTAGAACTTCTTTTTACACTGAATGATGCGGGATTTGATTTTTTTTACAAATTGCCTGTAAACAGGAGAGAAAAAGCAACAATTTCCTATGATTTTTGCTTACAACATAAAGTCAATAAAAGTCTCATTAGGATAAACCACAAATTGGCGCCATTACTATTAACTGATGACGGGAATATCTGGATGACTATTTGTTTAGTAACACTTTCGTCAAGAAAAACCTCGGGTGACGTGCACATTATTATGCAAGATGATATGTCGAGATACGATCTAAATGAATCAAAAGATAGTTTCGAGTTGACACAGCAAAAAAACCTGACAAAAAAAGAAATAGAAGTTTTGAAGTGCATCGCTATAGGAGAAAAAATAAAAGATATTGCGAAAAAGTTAGATATTTCAGAATCAACTGTTAAAAACCATAAAACAAATATTTTCAAAAAGATTGGCGCTAATACTGCGGCTGAGGCTGTATTTTTTGCTGGTAAACAGAATATAATTTAATTCTTTGCCACGCTGCGGAGCTTTTGTCCGAACAAAACAAAAAAGGCAGTAATATGCTTAAAAAACCGAAACTCTGTAACGAAGAAGCTTCTCCCCAAAAATGACATCGTTTTTATCAGATATCTAACGCAGGAAGAATCCAAAACAAACGTTACCATATTATCAGGTTGATTGTTTCGGAATTAAGACGACCAATTGATGAGTAATTTTTATCATTACAATAAAACAACGTTCTTTTTTAAATTTGAACCAATAAAAAACTTCTTAAAGCCTCATGAATCACCCTGTTTCTTCTCTTCCAAAAATGCTATTTTAACAAATAATTTATGGTTTGATTTTTTTATTTTTTTGCTTCATTTTTTTATTATATTCGCGGCATTGAAAAAAATGAGTTTAACACCATAAAAATCAGCATATGTATTGGACACTTGAATTGGCATCGAAATTGGAAGATGCACCCTGGCCAGCAACTAAAGACGAGTTAATTGATTTTGCTATTCGATCAGGTGCGCCGTTGGAAGTTATTGAAAACCTTCAGGAAATGGAGGATGAAGGTGAAATGTACGAAAGTATTGAAGACATTTGGCCAGATTATCCCAGCAAGGACGATTTCTTTTTTAATGAAGACGAGTATTGATTGTTTTTGAAACAATAATATAAAGCATCTGGTAATTTAGCAGGTGCTTTTTTTTTGAAATCCAGTCAGCGAAACATTTGAAATATTTTTGGATTCCGACACAAGCTGCAAAAGCATGGCCGGTACTTAATGTAAATGCAAACCGATCTTTGTTTCGGTTAAATATTAACGAAAAGTACCTTTTGCCGACAGGTATGTATTCCCTTAATATTTCGGGTTAAGATTGTGGTGCGAATAGGTTGATTATTGTTCAGTGATTCAGAAAAAAAATTGAAGGAAGTAATTTTTGACGTATGTTTATCGAAATCAATATACTAAATCAAACGTTAGTTTGATCTCCTCATCGGTCTCCATAGCCATAAGTGAGGGAGGGTCGATGTTGTAATCTTTCATGTTAACACTAAAATTACCGGTAATTTCCGCTTTGTTATTTACAAATTTCTTTTCGGCATTTATTGTTATTTCTTTGCTTACTCCATGAAAAGTCAATTTTCCGGTAATCTGTAAATTGTCTCCTTCCTGTTTGATTGAACTACTGGCAAAGCTGATATTCGGATATTTAATAGCATCTGTTACCTCGATGGTATGTGAATCGCGGTTTGCATTTTGACTGTCAAACGATGATATTTTAACAGACACAGCAGCTTGTGTGATGGTTTTTCTGTTTTTATCTGCCAGGATCACTGAATTAACATCTTTACTAGTACCTTCCCATGAATGCAGCGGGTGTTTCATTGCATATGTAATGGATGACTGAGATTTTTCGGCATAAAATTTTACCTGAGGAGATTCCTGGGCACTTACCCAGCTACTTAATAAAATTAAAATCAATAATGATAATAAAGATTTCATTGGATAAATTTTTAAGTTTTTTGTACATAATGCTTTAAAATATAAGATCGCTTATTTTTGCGCCACTCGCACATAAAACCCAGTTAAATCAAACTTGTTTAGAAAATTGTGATAAAAAAAGTTAATATACTTTTGATGAATCTTATATCAAAATTTAATTACAATCATTGATGCAGCGAAAGCCCCAAATGTTGTAAAAGCCGCCGCTCTGTGATATTTCTTTAGTTTGGGATTGGTTGTATCTTCAAGCTGTGCTGCCAGAATATCTGTTGCAATCATTCCTGAAAGGTGCACTATTGCCAACGCCTTGTGCAATTTAATGCTGCTGTAACCCTTTCGCTCATCTAACATCTTTGGAGGAGCAAATAGTGACAATGATGCTGTTGTAAAGTATCCAATATTAATACCGGCAGCCAGGGCTTCATGAACATCTTTTTTACTCGTATTTCCATTATACAGGCTTGAACCTACAAATCCCTGTGCAACCATTAGCCCTAAGGTAGTAAACCCGCCTATCTGGTGAGCAACCAGCATTCCTCTTCTTATTTTCAATTCTTTTTGCCTTTCTTCCGGAGTCAATTCGAAAGATTTAAAATTTCGCATAAGGCCTTTTTCTCCCCACATTATTCGCTGGGTAAAAATAAAATGATCCGGTAGTAATTTGACAGTGTCAGTTACTGTCGATTCAAGCTCACTGAGTAAATCAATGGTTTGAGTTGTGTCAATCTGAGATTTTACATTAAAAGCTGATAGAATAATCACTAAAATACAAAGGAAAATTGATTTTTTCATTTTGATTTTTTCAAAATTGCTTAATAAGTTGCTTAATATACCTATTGAAATAAAGACAGTTAATTTTTATGTAAACTTACTAATTAAACAATACTGAACCATAGTTTTAAGTAAAATATTTTAAAGGCTTAATGTTTTCCAACCTTCTCTGAGGTAGTTTGTTAGCGGCACTCCCATTCCTTTAACATCAATTCCCAGTTCCTGAAGTTTGCCATCCACTTCGTACATGCGAGCGCAAGCCATACAAGCTTCAACTTTTATTCCGGCATCCTGCATCTTTTTTACATAATCCTGTAGCATTTTATTTTCCGACAGAAGTTTTGCGGATGGTCCCCAAACAATCAAAACGACTTCATCGAACCAGCCTTGTTTTTTTGCATTGTAGGTGTACATAAAGGCCATTTTTTCCGCTAAATTGGGGTCTCCGCTTGTCCAAAGCACTGCTAATTTGTTTGAATTATCTTCCATTTTTTTTTCGTTTTGTGCAAATACTCCGCTAAATGCGAAGATTGTAATGATTAAAAAAGTTGAACGTTTCATCTGTTATTGTTTTTAAAATTAATAAAATGAAAGTTATAAAAAATCACCGGCTAATTTCGTCTGCTAATTCTTTTAAGGGAATTAAATCCATTTCACCATACTTTTTGCCGGTAAATTCAGCAATAAATTCCCTGTTAAGCAAGAATAATTTACTGTTGTATTTGTCTTGCGGGAGCGTATTTTCCATTGTAAAATCCTCGAAATCGAATTCAGTGAAATTTAATTCACAAGCTGAAAGTTCATACTCATCATTATCGTTTGCATAAATCAATGGAAAACCATGGGTGCGGCACATGATTGGACGGTGCCGATAAATTGTACAGGAATGATTTTTCAGAAAAGCACAAATATCACCTTTTGATTTTTCCTTAAGTTCAGGTATTAAATTCTCCTTTTCAATTTCGTTTAAAATATAATGATATTCAATCGGGAAAATGCTAAAATCAATACAGCACAAATCGCAGCCATTCCGGCACTTCATGTGATTTTTATGTATATTTTCAAGTAAATTAGTATTTTTCTCAATTTCGTTGACCAAATTTTTATACTTTTTAAAAAGTAAACTATAGCTTTTCTTCATTAAAAAAATATTTATTGAAGTGCAAAATACGTTATTTTTATTGGCTGATTATAAAATCAAAATATTATTTTTGGCATACCAGAACAGAACAGATAAATCAAAATAAAATGAAGAAATTATTTTTTAACTTATTACTAGTCGCAATTATTTTTGCTGCAAATGCACAAAACGAGGATTTTGAGTTTCTAAATTCGGCTTTGCCCATTGAAGAACGGGTTGAACTGCTGGTTTCGCAAATGACGGTGCAGGAAAAAATCGATCAAATGGTTTACACCTCAAAAGCTGTCAGTCGTTTGAACGTGCCGGAATACAATTGGTGGAATGAATGTTTACACGGTGTTGCACGCGCCGGATATGCCACTGTTTTTCCTCAGTCGATAACCATTGCAGGTTCCTGGGACGCCGATTTGATTTACCGCGTTGCAACAGCAATTTCGGATGAAGCACGTGCTAAACACCACGAATTTGTGCGCCGCGGGAAACGAGGAATTTACCAGGGATTGACTTTTTGGTCGCCCAATATCAACATTTTCCGTGATCCGCGATGGGGGCGGGGACATGAAACTTATGGTGAAGACCCATTCTTGACAGGCGAAATGGGAACCCAGTTTGTGAAAGGCTTGCAAGGCAATGATCCTAAATACCTGAAAGTTGTAGCTACTGCAAAACATTATGCAGTTCATTCAGGTCCCGAACCCCTGCGGCATAAATTTAATGCAAAAGTAAGTGAACGTGATTTAAGGGAAACTTATCTGCCTGCATTTCGCTCTTTAGTTGTGGATGGTGGCGTTTATTCAGTAATGGGCGCTTATAACCAGTTTCGTGATTTCCCATGCTGTGCAAGCCCCGAGTTGATGAATATCCTTCGTAAAGAATGGGGTTTTAAAGGTTATGTGGTTTCCGATTGCTGGGCAATTTCCGATTTTTATAAATATCAGGGATTTTCGAAAGATGCGGCGGAGGCTGCGGCAATTGCTGTAAAAACAGGAACTGATTTGAATTGCGGAAATTCATATCCACATTTAAAAGAGGCTTTTGACCGCGGAATAATTACAGAAGATGAGATTGACGTGGCTGTAAAACGATTGTTTACTGCACGTTTCAAATTGGGTATGTTCGATTCTGATAAAGAAGTTGCTTATGCCCGGATTCCTTTTTCCGTGAATACTTCAAAAGAAAATGACCAATTGGCTTTGGAAGCTGCTCAAAAAAGTATTGTTCTTTTAAAGAACGAAAAAGCTACATTACCGCTTTCAAAATCGATCAAAAAAATAGCTATTGTGGGGCCAAATGCCGACAATTGGGAAGCATTGGTGGGCAATTACAACGGTATTGCAAAACACCCGGTAACCGTGCTTGAAGGAATTCAAAATAAACTGAAAAATACTGAAATACTTTATGCCGAAGGTTCGCATTTGGCTGAAGGCGTTACAAATTTACATGTAATTAAAAACGAATATTTGCTAACTTCCGAAGGAAAACCGGGCGTGGTTGGAGAATATTTTGCAAACGATTCGTTGAAGGGTAAACCTGCATTTACACGGGTTGACGATGAAATAAATTTTTATTGGGAAACTGGTTCTCCTGCTCCTGAATTGTCCGATGATAATTTCAGTATCCGATGGACGGGTTATATCGTTCCTCCGGTTTCAGGCACTTACAAAATAGGTTGTTGGGGAATGCCAACCCTCGATATTTGGCTTGAAGGTGAAAAAATAATAAGCACAAACAACGAACACCACGCGTTTCACCAGGAAAAAGCAGTTGAAATGGAAGCTGGCATGAAATATAAATTTGTGTATGAATATAAAAACTGGATAGGCGATGGTGATGCAAAATTGATGTGGTCGATGCCAAATTTAAATATGCAGGCAGAAGCGGTGGAAGCAGCTAAAAAAGCCGATGCAGTTATTGTTGTTTTGGGATTGTCGCAACGATTGGAGGGCGAAGAAATGCCCATTCAAGTTGATGGTTTTGCAGGTGGCGACCGCACGCATATCAATCTGCCAAAAATTCAGGAGGATTTAGTAAAAGCTGTAAAAGCAACGGGGAAACCAACAATTTTGGTTCTGTTGAACGGAAGTGCAATCGCTGTCAACTGGGAAAATCAAAACTTAGACGCCATAATTTCAGCCGGTTATCCGGGACAGGAAGGTGGAAATGCTGTTGCCGATGTTTTATTTGGCGATTACAATCCTGCCGGGCGTTTACCAGTAACCTACTACAAATCAGTGGACCAGCTACCCGCCTTCGAAAATTATGATATGGAAGGCCGCACATACAAATATTTCACAGGTGAGCCTCTTTATCCGTTTGGGTATGGCTTGAGTTACACGACATTCAAATATGACGATTTGAAACTCGACAAAAAAGCAAAAGTTGGTGAAAAAGTAATTATTAAAGTGAAAGTTACAAATACTGGTAAATTGGCAGGTGATGAAGTTGTTCAATTATATTTAAAAGATGAAGAAGCCTCAACACCACGCCCAAAAGTCCAGTTGGAAGGTTTTAAAAGAATCCACTTGAATGCTGGTGAATCTAAAAACGTTGATTTTGAATTAACTCCGTACCAATTTTCAATGATTGGCGTAAATGATAAACGTGTGATTGAAAATGGATGGTTTACAATTTCAATTGGCGGTGGTCAACCTGATGTTAAAGTCTCAAATTCACTTTCAGCCCGAATTAAGTTAACAGGACAAAATAAGGAGATTGAATTATAATCAATTTGACTTAATCTATCACTTGAATAATCCCATTTTGGAAAGTCTTATTTAAAAACCAGCAACTTCCCAACCTTCCCGATATTTGCGGCGAAGTAAATTATCTGCATCTGAATTATTTGTAACATGCAAATTTTCAGAATCCCACACCAATAATTCATCAGGAACACGGATTGCAACAGTACCGAGAAGAATTGCCTCCGTCATTGGTCCGGTTTGAGCAAAATGCGATTCGGTATTTTCACCACCCAAACATGCATCAACAAAAAGATGATAATGATTGCTATCCTTAAAGTTTGGCATTTTGTGATCTTTAAATTTATTCTGAGGCAGCAATACCAAATCATTACCGTGTGCAACAAGCAGCGCGCCCTCCGTTCCAACCAGCATTGCTGATTCAGGTGGATATGGATCGCCCGGAAATAAATCCTGTATTTCTTGAGGAGGATAAAATTCTCCGTCAAACCATTCGAGTGGCAATTCATCCGATTCTGTGAGCTCATTACCCGGGAACATCCAAGAAATATGGTTTCCCTGCGGCCAATTATCAGCCCGACGTTCGGGTGACTCCTGCCACGATTTTTGTACTTCAGCAATAACAGTCTTTGGAGGGGTTAATCCCAGTCCTTTCCAAACCGCATCAAATATGTGGCATCCAATATCGCCCGACCATCCTGTGCCGAAATCAAGCCAACCTCTCCATAACGAAGGATGATAAATTTTGGGAACATACGGTCTCATGGGCGCAGTGCCGGTCCAAACTTCCCAATTTAAATTAGTTGGTGGCTGTTCCCCTTCAACCGGTCGCGGACCCATAGGCCGGTAATTTTCAACTGCTCCGGGACGATTCGAACACAAATAAGCATGTTTAATTTTTCCAATTGCACCCTCTTTTATCAATTGCACCGCCCGCCTGTCATTTGCTGAAGATGCATGTTGGGTTCCCAATTGTGTTTTTACTCCATATTTTACTGAAGCTTCAGTTAAAAGCCGAACTTCAGCAACATCATGACACATTGGTTTTTGGCAATAAACATGTTTGCCTAATTGAATCGCATGGTATGAAATAGTAAAGTGATTGTGATCGGGTACTGTGACATTCACAGAATCAATATTGTTAGCCTCGTTCTTTAGCAATTCACGCCAATCGGAATAAGTGCGCGCATTGGGTACTAATTCGAGTGCTTTTTTCAAAAAATCTGAATCAACATCACAAATTGCAACAATTTCAACATCAGGGTGTGATACGAAATTTTGCAAATCATTAAATCCCATCATTCCACCAACACCAATACATGCATGACGCAACTTTGTTTTTGGTGCACATGATTCAAGAAGAAGTGGCGCTGCAATTGCTGCCGTTGCCGCTGTTTGTATAAACTTGCGGCGCGAAACTGAAAATTTTAGGTCATTCATGGTTATAATGTTTAATTTTTATCAGCGTAATTTACTTTATAAAATTTAAAATCGAACACTGGATTCTATTCTATTTTTGAATTTATTGTAAACAAAAAAGAGGGAACCTCTGCTCCCCCTCTTTGCTGTTTAATTCTAAAACTCTATCTAAAAAAAAAACTTTTTTCTTTAAGTTTATTTGTCGATTTTTTTGAACCACATTCTGTTGCCCATGCTGTAATATTCATCTTTAAGTTCAGGATTTGCAGCAAGTTGTTCTTTTGTGTAAGGATAGTATTGTATCATTACATCTTCGCCTGGTTCCCAATTGGCAGGTGTTAAAACTTTTGCCTGATCAACTGTTTGAAGCGCTTCAACAAGTCTCACAACTTCATTCATGTTTCTTCCAACTTGCATTGGGTAAAAATTTACCGACCGCACTACATTTTCAGGGTCAATTACAAATACGCCCCTGATATCCTTATTTGAACTAACAGGCTCATGCAACATACCGTAAAGTTTTGATGCTGTTTTGTTGCTGTCTTCAATTACAGGGAAATTAATTACTTGTTTGCCATTGCCTCTGTAATCAATTTCTTCAAGATGTGCAACCCACAATTTATGTTGATCGATATTATCGGTAGAAATAATGGCAATTTTCACCCCTAATTTATCAAATTCACCTTGCAAGTTGGCAAGTTCCAGTAATTCAGAAGAACAAACTGGTGTAAAATCCTGAGGATGGCTAAACAGAATTTTCCAGCTTTTACCAAAA
The DNA here is from genome assembly GCA_038217255.1 of Bacteroidales bacterium. Lineage (GTDB taxonomy): Bacteria > Bacteroidota > Bacteroidia > Bacteroidales > Prolixibacteraceae > Draconibacterium. The sequence continues at coordinate 9,296 of JBBQPP010000013.1, forward strand.
TCATCGGGGAATTTTAATTTACCCTGCGTTGAATTGGCGCTAAAGGATGGCGCTTTTGATCCAATCAATGGAATTTTTGAGCTACTTTGAGCAAGTGTACTGCCCATTAAAAATACTACTGCGAGAATTGTCAAGACTGATGTTTTCATAATTATCAAATTTTTTGTTTTTATTACTTGATACAAAATTAGGGTAAGTGGATGCGAATGTCTTGTATTATTTGCGCAAATACTTGTACTTAATGATTAATTGCAAAAAAATAACGAGAAGTACCTTTTTATATCCACAATGCAACAATTTGCAAATATGCTTGTTAGCTATATTTCGTGTAGTTATTTATAATCATATTGCATGAATAACATGATTACAAATAATTGCAAATGCGGTTAAAATACTTTTTCTGGAATCAGAAATTTGTAATGTGTTTTAAACAATATAAGACCCAAAAACTAACCTTTCGAAACAATTGACATATCAATTTTTTGGGTTCCTAAATAAAAAAGGGTGGCAGCGGCAGCCATTAATACATGGCTTACGCATAAATAATTAAACCATTGGTGGGGAGAAATTTTGGTCATGAAGAATATGGCAGCAATAGCTGCAAAACCAACTCCGGCAAGCATATATTTTCCAGCTGTATTTTTTGTTTTCAGAAATAGGAATCCTTCGAGCGAAAGCACGACAAACATAAGTCCATACCCTGAGTGAAATTCAACAAAGAAAAAATTAAGTGTAGTTATTGTAAGTGTCAGGAACGTCAAAAATTCGAAGATATTTATTATTCCGAGAACCCGCACAACCGATTTATTAAGCCAAATTCGGGTATGTTCAATAACAGCCCTTTCAACAAACATTATCGAAATCATACTCATTATCCAACCCGGTAGTTTCCAGTAAAAGCTAAAAGCATATAAAAAAGCGTGACCAATAATACCGCCAAGTAACGTTGCTATGGCCATTGTAGAAAAATAAATCTTAAAGTAAAGAAATGTCTTTTCCTTTTTTCCTGACTTGTGGATTTTATAGGCAGCAATGAAACAAACAACAGTTACAAGCAAATCTGTAATGGTTACAATTGGTTCATCAATCCGAATTCCCCAAATATTTATTGTGTTAATTTCATTCATCTTTTATTTTTTCAAAATTTATTGAAAACGACTGGCTGTATTTTTACAGGTTCGAGGCTTAATATACAAACTTTAAATAAATATAGCTTTTAATCGTTTTTAAAAAGTTGACTAACGGCTTCCAATGCCTTTTTATTGTTGGAATAGGTAAGTCTGTAAAACGAAATGTTTAAAATTTTATCCAGGAATATCGCCACATTGTCGGGTTGTGGAGGTATCCATGCTTCTTCAAAAAGTGTTTTAATAGCATTTGCCGGTTCAATTTTTTCCAGCGCAAAATCAACAGAACTGTCATATTTAATAAAAATGAATTCTTTGACTGGAAATACCATTTTCATTATATTATTATCCATTGGCAAATACTTGATTCTTTTTTCCGGATTTAAAGATATTAGCGGATTATGTTCTAATTCGGGATAATACGGTTTCAATAAATCCAGTGAACCTTCCTTGACCGACATTGCAATTGGAAACGGATATGCCTTAAATGTAGATCGTTCAATTGGAACAAAATCATCTGAAATAATCTTATATCCCTCCGTTTGCAACAAGGCAGCAATTGTGGACTTTCCGCTACCGGGAGCTGCCGAAAAAAGTATAGTTTTCCGACCATCTGAAATTGCTGAAGCATGCACTGTCATTAGCCAATCTGCATCTGATTTATTGTGCAATACATTAACGAGTTCGATAAATATTCTGCCCTTGGTTAAATGACTTTCATTTTTGTCCCAACTGCCAATAAGCATTTTATCCAACCTGAAAATTACCCTTTCATTATAAGTGAATAATTCAAATTGAGATTTGCCGGTAAATTCTTCAGTGGTTTCCAAATGTTTAATCAGTGGATGAATATAATTCTCAAGCCACGGAGATTCAAATAAAAACTCAATTACCTTGTTCCGCATGTCATAACAATGCCTTGAATAAATTGGATAAACATGGGTGTTGATCTCTTCTGAAGATTTCTCAATGTATTTTGCAGGTTCATTTGGCTGATTCATTTCATTGATTCTTTGCCTTATTTCCAATACAAATTTTAAGCTTTCTTTAAAGTTCAATCCATATCGGTCAGAAAATTCTTTTGCAATTGTTTCTGATTTAAAACGTTTCACGGATTTCCTGAAAACATACCAGGCAGGTTCCTCCAGAGTAAAATATAAATTGCTGTTTTGAAACCAAATCAGATATGTCTTCCCTATCCTTTTTTTAACAAATAATATGTTTTTCACGAATTAACATTTAATGATTTAGCTTCAAAATTGGTTGCTAAAATAAAAACTATCTGCAATTATACAGGTATTCAATCCAAAATATATTGCAAATGAACTTATACAGCAGAGAGAGGGATTCGAACCCTCGGTCCCGCGAGGTGGGACAACGGTTTTCGAGACCGCCCCATTCGACCGCTCTGGCATCTCTCCGTTTTCGGCTTCAAAATTATAATTTTTTTTATTTTTCTTTTATTTATTAATATCGTGCCTTACACCAGGTTTAATCCCGCTGTATTTCGCTTTTTTACCAATTTTACAGTCAAAAAATATTTCATTAGCTTTGGCGACTTAATTTAAAAGATGTATGAAACAGGTTTCGATTTTAGTTGCGTTAATTATAGTTGTGTTTTTAGCAGGATGTAGTGGTCCAAAATTGGCAACAGCACCGGTAATTTCGAATAAAACGATTGCCGAAAATGAAATGGCTGCCGGAAATTATGCTCAGGCAGAAAATGCCTGGAAACTATATTTCAGCCAAACTCCATTAGAGCAAACCTCCGGTACCGAATTAGCACAAGCAGCTCAAACTGCTTTTAAAGCCGGTGATTTAACTCAATCAATTAACTGGTTCGATCAGGCCAGTTATAAAAGTTTTGCTGATGCTGAAATGTATTTAACACTAGCTAAAATTTACAATTCGCAACAGAATATTTCAAAAGAATTAAGTGCCTTGGAGTATTATAAATCCAATTTCAATGAGAAGTTGAATGAAGTGAACTCTCGGTTGTTCGAGATTTACTTCGAGATAAAAAGGGTTGATAAAGCGCTTGATTCCTGGTCAGAGATGGATGAGAATTCAAAAAATGAAGTTTCAAACCTGAAGTCGTATTTCAATATTAACAAGGCCTTGGAAAATACCAAATTATGTGACTCACTTTCGTTGGTAATACTGGAAAAAGAGCCTGCAAACGTTGAAGCTTTGGAATGGAATGGCAACAAATATTACTGGCTTGGCGAGAATCGTTACAAGCGTGCAATGGAAAAATACAATAAGAACAAAACAAACAGTCAATACAATATCCTTTTAGCTGAGCTTGTTCTGGCAACTGCCGATTTTAAAAAGGCACTTCCGTATTTCGAGAAACTCTGGAAAATCGAACCGGGAGAAAAATATGCCAGTTACCTGGCTAATATATATGCCCGTTTTGGCGACGAAACGAAACTGAAATATTACAAGAAATTTATAAAGTAGGAGGGAGAAGAGAAGTCGGAAGTTAGAGGAACTGGTTGCTATGCTTATTGTGGCTTTAAATTCTATTTCGATTGAAAAACATTCAAATAAGAAATGTTTTTAATGTTGTAACCACAACTATATATTTTAAACTTTCCATTTGCATATTCCATTCCTGCACCCGCTTTAAAACTGCATTCGTTTGTACAATTGAAAGTTTTAGCGGCTATTTTTTGAAGGAAAAAATTACCTGTCGATTCTTCTGTAACTTCAAATAAATCAGCAATGTTTTCTGAATTTTCAGTTTGTCCCAACCCAATTAAATACAACTTTTCGTCAATATTGAAAAGGTTGATATTTTGGTAGGAATGCCAGTCATTGTCGATCCAATCTTTTTTTAGAATACTTTCAGTGTCAATTGAACCAATTTCTTCGAACGCTGAATTATTTATTTTCTCAAAATCAACTGAATAAAAATCAAGGTTTTTTGAATCCCAGTCGCCTACAACAATTAATGCTTTGTTTTTGTAATTGGCCATTCCAACACAACCTGCTGTATTTCTTAAAGGTTCGCCGTTTCTTTGGATAACGGCTATTGGATTTGCCAAAGGATTTTCCGGTTCAGAAATGTCATAAATGCAAACTTTTGATTTGTCTTTTACTGAATTATCTTCAATCCCAACAGCCATATAATTTTGAAAAATCTGAAATCCCCCGGCATGTTTAAATGGTTTTTCCATCAATTTATTAATCGAAACCACTTTGTTTTTAATACCCAATTTCACAACTGAACAATAAGAATATGAGCCTGAACTTCCACTTATTAGAACATATTTACCCTGATCGTTTTCAAATCCCTGGATTCCCTGAAGATGCCCTTCAGTGTTATTTATTTCAAGATCGTTTGTAAAAGTTATGATTTCAGGGTTGACTTCAATTTTATTAAATTCAGTAATAAAATCGAATTTTTTAGTTTCGGAATAATTTGAAAAAAGTATTGTTAAAATGAATGTAATCGGGTAAATAAAATTAGTAAAAACCATAATAAGCCAATTCAGTCTTTTATAATTTCTTTTCCATTATCAAACTTAGCAAACCTTCTTGTTTCATTTCCATGAACCATATCGGTACGTGGCCAGGGCCAGCCTCCGAATCGGGTTTTTTGGTAATCAGCAAACGCTTCCTGAATTTCAGCCATGCTGTTCATCACAAACGGACCATATTGTTCAACCGGTTCATTAATTGGCTTCCCTTGTAAAAGCAATAATCTGGCTGGTTTGTTGCCATTTTTTATACTTATTTCCCTGCCTGCATTCAATTCTAAAACTTGATTGAGCTGAATCGGATTGGATTCAGCTTCAATAGTTTCCCCTTCAAAAAAGTAAAGTGAGCGGTTAACTTTTGCAGAAGTAGTTGGAATTTCCCAAATAGCATTTTCTTCCAATTTTATTTGCCAGATATTTACTTCATTTTCGGGGTTTGCCGCCCATGAATCGGGAGCTGGTTCAGGTGCAGAATAATTTTCGTATTTACCGGCAGCAAGTTCAATTTCAATGTTTTTTTGATTAAAATCTTTTAATTTGATTTTTGGGATTGAATCGTCCCAGAGCATTTTGAATGTTGGTGTTACGAACTTACTTTTAGCAGGAAGGTTTAGCCAAATTTGAAATAATTCAGTTGTGTTTTTTTCATTTTCTTTCAACAAAGGAAACATTTCCGAATGTTGCAATCCGCTACCTGCCGTCATCCATTGAACATCACCATTTCCGTAACGGCCTGCTGCACCATTCGAGTCAGCATGATCAATAAAACCTTGTAAAACAAATGTTATAGTTTCGAAACCACGATGCGGATGTGACGGAAAACCAGGAACGCTTTCGCCATGATACATGCGCCAGCCGTCTTTTATCACAAAATCGTTTCCAATATTCCTTCCGGCAAGCGAAGTGTTGGGACCAAGTTTTCCATTTCCTTCAGGATAAAAATCGAGATGATGAACACAAAAAAGAAATGGATCTTGTGTTAACCAGGGAAATCCTAACTCTTTAACATCAAGGATTGCTGATGGTTTCATGCTTAACCGCGGTTTATTTCTTTCAATGATTTTTCAATGCGGCCAATGTAATTATCAATTTGTTCGGGTTCCTCAAAACCAACAATCATCATATCAACGCTGCCCAAACCCAAAACAAAACGCAGGGAATCATCGATTTTTTTACTGTCATTTCGCAAATTTCCGTCGCCAACAAGTTTCATTCCAATCACACCTTTACCGGCTTTGTGGAGTTGCTGAATTAATTCCACAACTTCTTTTGGATCAGGTTTGTCCATTGCCATTCCATATGGATTTATACGTGCATGAAGCACATCAACCCACGGACTTTTTATTGCATCTGTCATTGCTTCGGATGAATGCACTGAAACACCGTGAGCACGAATGATTCCTTTTGCTTTTAAGTCTTCAAGGATATCCATTTGTTTTTTCTGGGTTTCAGTCCAGTTTTCGTCAACCATGCAGTGAATTTGCACGAGGTCGATATAATCGGTTTTTAATTCTTTTCTGAAACGCTCAACCACAATATTTGCATCAGGGCGCTCCGGTTCAGGAATCCCTCCGCCACGAACCCAAATTTTTGAAGTTAATGTATATTCACTTCTGTTCTTTTTTGCCAATGCTTCGGCAACAATACCATGTGTGCCGTAAGTATCGGCACAATCATAATTTCGAATTCCCCTGTCCCAGGCATGTTGTATTAGTGCCACACTTTTTTGTTTATCTTGTTTGGTGAGAAACGAAATTCTGTTTCCGGCATGAACTCCTGTACCAATGCCAAGCAGCGAAGTTTCGATTGCGGAGTTCCCAAGTTTAACTTTTTGCAACGGGTTGTTCGATGCAAAACGGCCTGGATTGGCCGCAAAAAGCGGATTTGAAAATAAAACATGGGCAGTACCCAATCCTAATGCTGCTAAAAATTTGCGGCGGTTCATATTCATCTTTTCCATAGTTTTTATTTTACAGTGAATTATTATTTACAACTATTTTATTCGTTAAATTAAAATTCAGGCTTTCAACTTTTACAATGTAAATTCCCTCATTTAATCCTGACACATTCAATACTAATTTATTAAACTGTTTTTGAGGGAATAAGTTTAATTTCCGGCCTAATAAATCATATATTGAAACCTTATAATCTTTTTCAAAGTTCATTTCAATATAAAGAATTTCGAAAGCTGGATTGAGGTAGATTTTAATTCCCGATTCGTTAAGATTTTCTGCAAATACTGTATTTCCGCAAAGTCCGGTGCTTGTACAACCCAATGAATTAAACTTGTTGTGGATTGTTGAAAGTAGCGAATATTCGTTGTAGCTATCCTGTCCAAGCTCCCAAATCAATATTCCACTTGTACTTTCTGCTGCAAGTTCAACTTTTCTTTCAATGGTTGGCCTTCCGTTGTAAAAAGCTTCACCAACCTGATCTAAATCGTCATAGATAACATTTTTGTTTACCATTTCTGAATAAGAAAATCCAGTGATATTTTTTAATTCATCGAAATTGTAACCGTAAAAAGGCACGCCCAATACCAGTTTATTAGGAGCCACACCTTGATTTTCCCAATAGCTAACCGCCTGATTAGCTAAATTAAAAGAGCTGTGTTGCCCTGGTTTGTCGGGTGTCCAGGATCCTGTTTCGTCATAAGCCATTATATTTATGAAATCGAATACTGACATTGCTTTATTTGTAGTTCGAGAATACAAAATAGAACCTCGAAAAATATAATTCTGGGCATAGGCAAATTATTAATTCAAATTTGAACTAAATATATAAAAAAATGTAGTCATTTGCCTAATTAATAGTTAAATAGCTGTAATTTATAAGGGCTAAAGGTTTTGGATTTTCTGCTTTCTTCCAATAAAAAAGTACAGAATTGCTCCAATAATCCACGATAATAAAACAACCAGCACCCAAATAATTTTATTGTTATGGGTAAATTCGTTCCTAAGAATATCAACCAGTGCTATAATCGGGATAATTAATAAAACCGGGATAATTAGAAGAACTACAATTATTTCCTGTGGGCCGATGAATCCTAAAAGTGTCATGTTTTTGTTTTTTTGAGATTTTATTATTCACAAATTTAGGCGAAAAATGATTTGTTCCCATAAAATTACCTGTTAAATTCTGATTTTATGTTCGAAAATAATGTTGGGAAGTATTATTTTCTGTTGAAGATATCAGATGAAGTTTAATTCTGATTCATTTAGTGCCTGTTTTTAGTTTCAATTGCGCCAAATAATCATGATGCTTGCCTTTTTCAATTATATTACATTCAAAACCAACCTTTCCGGCGATTTTTTTTAAATTCTGAAAATCAACAAACAACCATTTAAATTTCGAAACCGATTTTTTGTATTTCACTTCATATTCCATTTCGCCATAATAGGACTCGTTCGCCAAATCCATCCAAAGCGAACCGTCATCTTCTTCGAAAAGATATTTTATATCGCTGGAATCGATTAAAATCTGGCCATTTTCGGCAAGCAATTTTTTAAGATGAATTAGCAGTTTCTTCAATCCGGCCAACGTTTCACCAATTCCCGCACCGTTCATTAAAAGCAAAATAGTGTCGAAATGGCTTTCTGCATATTTGTAAATATCGGCACATACAACATTTTGGATATTTCTATTTCTCAACACTTCACATGCTTTTTCCGATTTTTCAAGCGCTGTTACTTCAAAGCCTTTTTCCTGAAGAAGGATTGCATGGCAACCGGCGGCTGCGCCAATATCAAGAACTTTCCCTTTGCAATTTTTCAAAGCTGACCGTTCTATCGAAGGCATTTCTTTCTCTGTCCTGAAAAACCAGGAAGCTGCAATGTTTTCATCCTCAGTATAATTGCTGTTTACAATCAAATCAGGCGCTTTTCCTTTTTCAAAAAAGTCTTGAATTGCTTCTCCAAATGGGTCGTCCATGGTTTAAATTTTGTGCGAAGTTAAAACTTATTTTTTCCTATTTTTGGCTGAATTAAATCCAAAAATCTAATGATTATGATTCGTTTTCTGTTTTTTTTCCTGATTCTTGCACCAATATTGGCAGTCGGTCAACAAAAAACCGAAATTTCAGATTGGCGTGGCCCAAACCGCAACGGCATTTTTCCTGAAAAAGATCTTTTGAAACAATGGCCTGAAAAAGGCCCCGAATTGTTGTGGTCATTTGAGGGTTTGGGTTTTGGTCATAGCAGCGTAGCGGTTGCAAACAACAAAGTTTATGTAACCGGGATAAAAGATACAATCGTTTCTGCTGGAACACTTTATACTTTTGATTTGAATGGCAAACTCCTTTGGCAAAAAGATTATGGCAAAGATTTTAGCCTGAATTTTCATGGCACACGTTCAACCCCTGTTGTTGTTGACGATTTAATTTATATCGAAAGCGGAATGGGTGCAGTTTATTGTTTAAATGCTGAAACCGGTGATCAGGTGTGGTCGGTTGATTTTATTGAAGATATGGGAGTTGATTCGGTAATTCAGTTTGGTTATGCCGAATCGGTTTTAATTGATGGCGACAACTTGATTTGCGTGCCCGGTGGAAAAGAAAACAATGTGGTTGCGTTCAACCGTTTTACAGGGAAAAAAGTATGGAGTTCAAAGGGTTTTGAAGAACCTGCAACTTACAATTCCCCGATTCTTATAAACCAAAATGGACAACGATTGGTAATCGCCATGTCGGCAAGTTCGATTATGGGAATTGATGCGGATACCGGCGAAAATTGGTAATAAAAGACGGAAAATTATTTGTCAGGCACGGGGATGCGTTGATGGTTTATAAAATTTCGGAGTAGAATATCTACTGACCGGAAATGGAAATGTCAGCATTGGCCAAAGCCCCGCAAAGCATTGCATCACTGAATATTTGTGGTACTAAAGTTCAAACGAAGCATCCAGAAAGCTTTCGGGACTGAATCTTGCACAAATATTTATACGAGGCCGTTCAGCTCACCTTTGCGAATCCGCTGTCAATGAGAGTTTTTTTATTGAATAGTCAAGTTAATTTTTCTTCCAAGTCCAAACTCTATAAGCCTGTAAAGAGTCGAAAGTTGAATGTCGCTGTGTCCGTTTTCAATTCTTGAAATGAAACTTTTCTTAGCTCCAATTTTGTCTGCAAGTTGTTCTTGTGTCATATGTGCTAATTTTCGTTCTTCTTTTATAAGTTCTCCGATAGCGAAAGATTTGGCTTTTATTTCAAATTCAGTTCGTTTTTCTGATCCTGTTTTACCATATCTTTTGTCAAGATGTTGGTCGAATGTTTCGATGTTATTATTTTTTGTTTCCATGGCTTTTAATATTTTGTTCGTTGAAATATTCGTTCATTATTTTTTCTGCTTTTTGCAATTCTTTTATTGGTGTTTTTTGTGTCTTCTTTTGAAACCCGTTGAACAAAACCACTAAATTTCCTTTGTCAAAACAGCAGAATATTCGATAAATGTTACTTTCATATTCAATCCTAATTTCAAAAAGTCCTTTTACACCTTCAATGCTTTTAAAAAATTTGATTGGCACACGTTCGAGAATAGTCATCATAAAGAGCACTTCGTCAATTTTGTCTTTAACCTTTTCGGACAAGGATTCAAAAAAGTCGTCAAAGTAGCCTTTATAAAAAACGATTTCTCTAATTGTTTCCATTTTGCAAAGTTAACGAATAATGGAACATTTGCAAAGAAAAAATTAGAATTTTTCAAGGAGGTTTGTTCTATGAAGTGTTCGGTAAAGTTGCCTCTATCGTTTTGGCGATTTGTGTATTTACTAATAGGGCAAATACAGAAAATGAATTATCAAAACTTTCAAGATTTGTAAGTTTTGATAATTCTACGTTCCTCCAGAACCGTTCCTTTGTTGCTCTCTTATAACAACATAGAAGAACCGTTCCGTTGCAACTACTGAGGAGGGAACGGTTCTTTATTTCCATGAAAAAAGCTCATCTAAAAATAGATTTTATCCTAATATCGGCTTTAAATCAAACAATCCAATGGCAATGATCAAGTTTTTTTTGCATACGAATACAGATTGGAGTTCAACAATGGGAAACTATTTGTCAGGCACGAAGATGTGTTGATGGTTTATAATATTTCGAAATAGAATATTAGATTTGAGAATTAAACTAAATTTAAATAACTTTTTTACAATGAAAAAAATAGCTACAATAATTCTGTTTTTTACAATTTTGGGATTACAAGCCCAAACAGTGACAAAAATTTCGCCCGCAGATTTGGAAAAATGGCAAAGTTTGGGAGATGGAAAAGGAACGGTTGTTAGTGGTCAGTTTTTACTGGAGGAAACTGAAGGGAGTGTGGGTTTTGCTGTCATTTCACCCTTGATGTATAACGATGTGGTACTGCGTTTTGAAATAATGACGTTGAATGCTGCAACAGTAATGGGAGTCGTTTCAAATATTTCTGATACGGGTAACTCAACAAGTTTAACAATAGTAGAAGGTAACAAAGGCGCTTTTGGTTTCTTTACAAAGGAAATTGAAAATTATATTTTTGGATTCAGGGAGATGGCGCACAATTCGATGCCGTTTATACGTAAAAGTCCGGTTGTTGGTAATGAAACCGGAATACTGGGATTAGCCGATCATGAGCCAATGCAATCGGGCTGGAGATATTTGGTTGAATGTGGTAAAAAAGGCTCAAAATTGTGGCTTAAAATCGATGGCAAAACTATTATTGATGCAACCGATTCAAATCCTTTGGAAGCAGGAAAAATAGCTATCCGTGTTCGTGGAACCGGAAGTGATTTGGGAAAATGTTTGGTAAG
>JBBQPP010000014.1:0-20590 GCA_038217255.1 Bacteroidales bacterium
ATGGCGAAAGATGAAATGTTTGCTTACACCGATACAAAAATTTGTCCGTGGTACACGGTTGATGCCGACAATAAAAAGCTTTCGCGGTTAAATTGTATCCATCACCTTTTGTCGATGATCCCATACAAGGATTTAACGCCTGCTCCTATTGAATTGCCACCTCGAAATGACAGCCGAGGATATGTCAGGCCACCTATCGACGAAATTACTTATGTTCCAAATGTATATTAATTTTCATGGGTTTCAGTCAAATCAAAAAAATGGGTTGCCTGTTTACGAAGATACCCTGAAAATAATTTTCGCATACCTTCAACTTCAATATAATTTCGTTCGGTAAGTTCAAAATATGCATAGGTCCAATTCATTTTTTCAAATAACATTTCCCCTTTTACGTCAACTTCCTCTTTTGAAGCTAAAGTAGCAGTTTGCCTTAGTTTGCTTCCGGGTTCACCTTCTATGGTGTCTTTCATTGGAATTCCTAAAGTTCGAAGCGCATTGCAGGTAGCTTCCAGATTAGGCCACTCTTCTATGTTTTGGTCGTTTACCAAAACTGCGAAATGATTTACAGCATTTCCATGGATTAAAACCCATGCACCAAACTGTGAAATATCGTTTATTTTCAGCACATTTTCTTTTGTTGGGATATTCCAGGGACGGCGAAAATATTGCACAATATCTTCAACAAGATAATCGGCCGCTTCAACTGGCAAAACCCCTTTTTCTTCCAAAACTCTAAGCAATTCCAAACCTTTGTCGGAGAGTAAATAAAAAGTGTTGTGCACCGTGTCGTTAATCATATTTTGTGCCCAATCAGGCAATTCATTTACTTCGAGCTGGCTGACAAATATTTTCGGTAAGGTTTCATCGGGGTGTTCAAAGTGGGTTGAATTTAATTTCTTTTTCGGGAACTTGTATTTTGTAACTGGTACATATCCCAAAAAATTCAGAATATGCTTTATCGCCCTTATCCCTTCGGGCTGTTCCCCGGTGTGGACATTAAATGTGCGAAAGGCGATATGGTCGATCACAACTTTCCCACCTTTCCCAATCACTAAATCAGCATATTGCCGGGCATAAGGAACCCTTTCAACGTATTGTTCCCATAACTTTTCGAAAATCAACTGGGTAATTTCTATTGTAGTTCGTTTCATGATTGCTACTTTACCTATTTAAACAGCGAAACAAAGATTTTGGTTACCAATCAACCAATGTTTTACAGAATTGTTCAATCAGGAAACACAGTTAAATCAAATCATTCTTGGAAGTTGTTTTCATAAAAGCAAGCACATCCCTTTTATTGAAATAGGAAGTTGCCCCACGCCTTGTAGTATTCAATGCGCCTGAAGCATTCCCAAAATTAAGTGCTTGCTGGATCGTTCTTCCGTTCAGGTAATAAATCAGAAACCCGGCCGAAAATGCCATGCCCGAGCCAATATTGTCAACAACCACAATGTCGTATCCCGAGTCAGAAAATGCCCCTTTTTTATGATGAAAGGCAAAAACCCCATTTTGTCCCCGGGTTATTAAAACTATGTCGATTTTATATTTTCCCGAAAGCCCGGAACTGAAAACCTCCAGATTATCAGCTTTTAAATGTAATTCTTTGCCTAAAAAGTCTATCTCTTTCTCTTTAATCCGAACAATATTGGAACTTTCCAGTAGGTTTTCGATCACTTTCAGATTAAAAAAATGTTCAAACAACTTTAAATCGAAGAAGTGGATCGAGTCGGGCGATTCTTTGATTAATTCGCGGAGCGTATTTTTCGAGATACCAAATCGCTGTGGCAGCAGCCCATAAAAAAGGCAATCGGCATCCCTGACCAATTTTAACGATTCAGCAGAAAACTCGATATGATCGAATGCAACATCGGGGGTAACTATATAAAGGGATTCAAAATTTTCATCGAAACTGATATGGACAGTACCAGTAGGGAATTCGCTGTCAACCTGTACATTTTCATCCGAAATTTTCAATTCCTTCAGTTCAGTAAAAGCTTCGTTTCCCAATTCATCATCACCAACCCGCGAAAGTAAAAATCCCCGTTCGTTAAATGAATTGCATCGAAAAACCATGTTTGATGGTGTACCTCCCAGTACCTTCCCGTTGGGCAAAATATCCCAAACCACTTCGCCAAATGCTACAATCTTCTTATTCATCAAACCAATTTTCAAAGGGGACAAAAATAGAAAATATTAAAAACCCATTCAAGTCAGTAAGGCCTTATAATTAATAAAAATGAAAGATTTTTTATTTGTAGTGACTATCAAACAAATTCATTCTTTAACCGTTCCATTTTTAAAAGAATTAGATGAATTATCTGGCGCATCTGTTTTTATCCGGCCCTGACGAACAAACCATGGTTGGCAATTTTATTGGCGATTATGTTAAAGGGAACACATGGAACAAATTCCCTGAAAAGATTAAAAAGGGGATTTTGATGCACCGCCGGATTGACTCGTTTACCGATGCGCACCCAAAGTTCAGGGAGGCAAAAACTTTGTTTCGAAGTGAATTTGGGCTGTACTCGGGAATTGTTATCGATTTATTGTACGATCATTACCTGGCCAAAAATTGGAATGAATATTCGGATTTAACCTTACGTACATTTGCAAAACGCAGTCATGCGGTGCTTTTGCAGAACTTTATGCATTTGCCGGTACGGGTGCAAAGTTTCCTTCCTTTTTTAATACAGCACAGGCGATTGGAATCGTATGCTTCGGTAAATGGGATTGTACAAACAGTAAAAATTATGAGCAACTATTCCTCACTCCCGGCGAAATCCGATTTTGTGATGGAAACAATTCAAACCCAAAATGATTTTTTTGAAGTTAATTTCAGAGAATTTATGGTTGATTTAATGAAATACACGACTGAAATTCAGACGTTAAACACATAGACATATAACTATTGTTTGACGTTGTCAGGAGGTACGCACGCTGACAAGTCTGTACAGCCTATAACCTTTCAGCGTCCCTGGATCCCGATGAATCGTGACAAGCTCTGACAGCGTTAATTAAGAAGGATTTTTTAGAATTAGAATTTCTCATACCGGCTGGCATCCAACCTGATGAAAATAAACAGCAAAATGGTAAAAGACCAAAGCGATGAACCGCCGTAACTAAAGAAAGGGAGCGGGATTCCGATTACGGGCATTATCCCGATTGTCATCCCGATATTCACAAAAAAATGAAAAAACAGGATAACAGCAACCACATAACCGTAAATCCGTGAAAACCCCGATCGCTGACGTTCTGCAAGCCAAACCAAACGGGAAAATAATGCCATAAACAGGCCGATCACAACCAGAGAACCAACAAACCCCCACTCTTCCCCAACTGTGCAAAAAATAAAATCGGTATCTTGTTCGGGTACAAAATTGAACTTGGTTTGTGTACCCTCTAAAAATCCTTTCCCCCACAATCCTCCCGAACCGATCGCGATTTTACTCTGATTTACATTGTAACCGGCACCCAACGGATCTGACTCAATACCAAGCAGTTCATTGATACGGGCTTGCTGATGATCGCCGAGGATATTATTAAAAGCATAATCAACCGAAATTGTAAACAAAACCGATCCCAGGAAAATCAAAGCTATTGTTATGTAGTTATTCAACTTATTACGGAAACTGTAACCCAAAATAATAAGTGCGCCTATTATCGAGCCAACTGTAATGATATCGGAGATTTCATATTTCGAACCAAGAAATAAATTGATTATAAAAAACAAAAGAAACGATGAAGCATAAATGGCAGTTATAATCAAAAACTGCTTGTACCTTGGGTTGACTGCATAAAAGGCAATCAATACAAAACCAAGTAATAAAAGTGATAGAATTAGGTTCGAAATAATTAAGGCCAATACAAAAAGTACTATAAGCAAAGTCCCAAAAAACAGTACAACCCCTGAAAGTCCTTCACGGTATAAAACCAAAACAAAGGAAAAATAAACAAGTGCCGAGCCTGTATCGTTTTGCATTAAAATTAAGGCCGCCGGCCCAAGAATTATGAGCGAAACAACAAGCAGCGATTTAAATTTCAGGAGTTTAAAATCATGAGTATTCATGTAATTTGCAAGTGCAAGACCGGTTGCAAACTTACAAAACTCCGAGGGTTGGACCCCAAATGAACCAATCATAAACCAGGCACGTTGTCCGTTAATTTTAGTTCCAATAATTAGAACGAGGATTAACAGAATGACAATAAAACCATAAATAAAGTAAGAGAAAAACACATAAAAATTCGTATCGATTCGGAGCAGAATAAATGCGATTATAAGCGCTGCACCAATCCAAATTAATTGTTTTCCATATCGTTGGGTTGTGTCGAAAATACTTTGATGCTCAAGATTATAAACCGAAGCATAAATATTTATCCACCCCAAAAACATCAACATCAGAAATATTGAAACCGTAATCCAGTCGATATTTGCCCAAAGGCTGTTTCTTTTTGGCATATTATCTCGCCTTATTCGGGTTTAACAAATTGGCTTCCAACATTTTTTCTTCAACCCATTTCTTTTTTGCCGAAATGGTATCGTTTAAGTAGCGTTCTACCATTAACCCAGCCATAGGGGCAGCATAGGTTGAGCCATACCCACTATTTTCCACATAAACAAAAATGGCAATTTTAGGATTATCTTTTGGTGCAAAAGCTGTAAATACCGAATGATCTATACCCTGATTATTTTGAACAGTTCCGGTTTTACCGCACATAACTACACCCGGAATAGCAACCCTCGATGACATGTTTCCTTTCACAACCTGTTCCATACCTTCAATGATTGGTATGAAAGTTTCAGGTGATATTTTTGAATAATTCTTTATTTTCAATGATGAAGAAACTGTGTCATTTTCAATTTCCCGCACTAAATGAGGTGGATAATAATAGCCCCGGTTGGCGACTACAGCCGCAACATTTGCCATTTGCAGCGGGGTTGCACCCAATTCGCCTTGTCCAATCGCCATAGAACGGATTGTTAGCGGGCTCCAGTGACCTTTCCCATAAATTTTATTGTAGTATGCTTCAGTCGGCAAATCCCCCTCTAACGCATTTGGAAAATCGCTGCTGATTATTTTCCCAATCCCAAAACTTTCAACATAACTGCGCCAGGTGTTAAATCCTTCCGCAACGGTTTTCCCTTTATACATTATTGCGCGGAAGGTATTCCATAAAAACGAGTTGCATGATTCCCGGATTGCATCGACTACATTTGCCGGCGAAACGTGGTTATGGGTGCAACGGATTGGGGTGGATGCCTTGCCGCTACAGGAAAATCTGGTTTGTGTTGTTATGGCACCGATTTCTAATCCGATTAAAGTATTTATGATTTTAAATGTTGATCCCGGAGGATATTTCGCCTGGGTTGCCCTGTTGAACAATGGCATCAAACTATCTTGCGCCAAAATATTATAATTCTTCCCACGAATCCGTCCAACGAGCAAACTTGGATCGTAGGTCGGTGCGCTGACCAAAGCAAGTACTTCTCCGGTGGAAGGCTCAATTGCAACCATTGCACCTTTTTTGTTCCGAAAAAGATATTCGGCATAACTTTGCAAATCGGCATCCAAAGTAGAAACAATATTATTCCCGATTTTAGCCGGAATATCTTCTGCTCCGTCGAGGTAGCTTCCCTGGATCCGGTTGTGCACGTCAACCAATTGCTTTTTAATTCCCTTTATTCCGCGAAGTTGCTTTTCGTAAGTTTTCTCAATCCCGCTTGCGCCAATATAATCGCCCGATTTATAATACTCATCTTTTTGAATATCTGCATCATTTACCTCACTTACATACCCCAAAACGTGTGCTGCCGAAGGTTGTGCATACTCCCGCAAAGTCCTCGACTGTGTATGGAATCCCTTAAACTTATATAACTGTTCCTGAAGGTAGGCAAAACTCTCTGGTGGTATTTGTTTAATTAAAATCGAGGGTTTGTAGGTTGAATATTCACTGGCGTTCTGAATCCCGGCAATCAAATCTTCTTTTGAAATTTCCAGTAACCGGCAAAAAGAAACCGTATCGAACCTTTCAACTTCACGCGGGGTGACAAGTAAATCGTAGGCTGGTTTATTGAATACCATTAAAATGCCATTCCTGTCATAAACCAATCCTCGCGCCGGATACTGCACAATTTCGCGCAGCACATTGTTTGTTGCCGATATCTTGTACTCCGAACTTATTACCTGTAACCCAAATAACTTCAAAATAAAGATGAGGCCGGCAGCAAGAAAAATGGCTATTACATAATATTTTCGTTTCGAAAAAATGTCAACACTCATTGCTTTAATCCCTAAATACCAAAAACTGACTTAAAACTATAACAATAATCGAGAATAAAGAACTTAAAATTACCCTGAAAAGCGTGTTTAGGAAATTTGCAAATGTGTAAACTTCAAGATAAAAAAGAAGTAAATGGTGCAGCAAAACCATTATTGTCACATAACTGACAAACCAAATCAATTTATTTTGGTGCAATCCGGGATAATCGTTTTTGTAATCCTCCCTATTTGATATTACCCTGATTACCGCTGGCCTCATATATGCAATAAACACAGTTGCAGCCGAATGTACCCCCAAACTGTTGGAAAATATATCGATAATAAATCCAAGTGCAAAAGCAAGAATTAAAACCAAATACCGGGGTGCACTTAACGGAAGCAAGATGACAAACAAAATGTAAACATACGGATTGAAAAAACCGCCAAACTGGATCTGGTTAAAAATCAATACCTGCACCAAAACCAATGACACAAACATTAAAGTATATTTAAAGAGTATCCGTATCATTTGACTATCCTGTTTTCAAGTGCTTTCAATTCATCCTTTTTTAAATTTTCAACGATATCGACATACGAAAGCTCCCTGAAATTTACTGCAAGTTCAACCTGTATTTGATAATAATTATCGCCGGGAGGCATTTCGAATGAATGAACTGTCCCAATCATAACCCCTTCGGGGAAGACCGATGAATAACTGCTTGTAACAACTGTATCGCCAACTGCGAGTTCAACATGAAATGGGATTCCGGTAAGATTTGCATACCGTGAATCGCTGCCGTCCCAGGCAAGAGGACCAAAAGTGCCACTTTTTTTCAATTTTGCTGAAGCCCCCCAACGCTTGTTCAACATCGAAAAGCCAAGTGAAAATGATTCGGAAACGTGGATCACAACACCAACCACCCCATCAGAATTTACGATTCCCTGATCAGGTTTTACACCATGTTTACGGCCTTTGTTCAGTGTTATGTAATTGTCCTGCTTATCAACCGAGTTATTTATCACTTTTGCCGAAATAAACCTGTACAACGAATCTGTTATTTCCGCATCCGAAACAATTGAATAAGGTGTAATCCGGATATAAGGCAAATCAGCGATCAACGATTTTAGTTGGGCATTTTCATTGGCTAATTTTCGGTTTACCGAAGCCAGGCT
The DNA here is from genome assembly GCA_038217255.1 of Bacteroidales bacterium. GTDB lineage: Bacteria > Bacteroidota > Bacteroidia > Bacteroidales > Prolixibacteraceae > Draconibacterium. Next base: position 7,431 of record JBBQPP010000014.1, read on the forward strand.
AAAATAATTTCCAACCGCGCTGAAAGTGTTATAAATGGTTGCAGTTGCTTTGTTTGACGAATTAAGGTACTTCGATCTTTGGTAACTATTGAAATTATAAATTAGCGTAAACGAAACTACTTCTAATAATAAAAAAAGAAGAAACGCATAATTTTTTAATAGAAACCGAAACAGACCTCTCATTGTTTATAAGAGAAAATTCCCAACCATTTATTTGATCAGAAATGAGAAATTATCAATGTTTTTAAGTGCAATCCCGGTTCCACGAACTACCGCCCGCAAAGGATCCTCGGCAATATGAAACGTAATCCCGATTTTGTCTGTCAGCCTTTTGTCCAATCCTTTTAATAGTGCGCCGCCACCTGCCAGCCAAATTCCTTTCACTACGATATCCGCATACAACTCGGGTGGGGTTTGTTCTAATGCGCTCAAAACCGCGGTTTCAATTTTCGAAATCGATTTCTCGAGGCAGTGCGCAATTTCCTGGTAAGAAACGGGGACTTCAATGGGCAAGGCAGTCATTTGATTTGGTCCCTGAACCACATAATCAAGTGGTGGATCTTTCAATTGTGAAAGTGCCGAACCAACATGGATTTTAATTTCCTCGGCAGTGCGTTCCCCAATTTTTACATTGTGCTGGTGGCGCATATATTCCATTATGTCTGCGGTCAAATCGTCGCCGGCAATGCGGATTGATTTGTTTGTAACAATTCCACCCAGTGAAATTACCGCTATTTCAGTGGTACCGCCACCAATGTCAACTACCATGTTACCTTCGGGTGCTTCCACGTCGAGGCCAATTCCAATAGCTGCTGCAAGCGGTTCGTAAATCATGTAAACCTCTCTCCCACCGGCATGTTCCGAAGAGTCGCGAACCGCACGGATTTCAACTTCTGTGCTGCCAGAAGGAATGCAAATAACCATTTTTAAAGAGGGGGAAAATAACCTTGGTTTAGGATTTATCATTTTTATCATCCCCCTTATCATTTGCTCCGCCGCGTTAAAATCGGCAATCACACCATCACGCAATGGCCTGATTGTTTTCAAGTTTGCGTGTGTCTTCCCCTGCATTTGCCTTGCTTTTTCTCCAATTGCCACCATTTTTTCGGTTTTCAAATCAATGGCAACAATCGAGGGTTCGTCAACTACAATTTTATCATTGTAAATGATAATTGTATTGGCAGTTCCCAGGTCAATTGCTATCTCCTGCGTTAAAAATGAAAATAATCCCATTTGAATTTCTAATTATTTGATCTTAAAAAAAGATGCTCTGTTTTTAATGTTTAAAATGTCTTCTTCCGGTAAAAGCCATTGCAATACCAAACTCATTGCAGGCTTCAATAACCTCTTTGTCGCGGATACTGCCACCCGGTTCAACAATGTATTTTACGCCATATTCGTTGGCAGCTTCAATGCTGTCGCGGAAAGGGAAAAAAGCATCGGAGATTACTACCGAATTTTCGATTGCCAACCCTTTTTTTGTATTGAACCGTGGCATTGTTAAATGGCGCAAACTGTCCAATCGGTTTGGCTGTCCCATTCCGGCACCGGTAAGCCAAAACGAGCCGTTTGCATTTTCGGTGACAACTGCTATTGCATTACTTTTTAGGTGTTTGCATGCGGTAATCCCAAATTTTGCCAGGTTCACTTTTGCCGAATCGAATGCTTTTGCAGTTACAGTTTCGAATTGAAGATCCAAACCTTCATCTTCGTCCTGCACCAGCATTCCCCCACTGATTGAACGATATAATTTTTCGTCAGTAATTTCGCTTTTTACAGGTGTTTCGAGTAAGCGTAAATTTTTCTTGCCCGTAAAAACTGAAAGTGCTTCTTCGGTAAATTTCGGGGCAATTACTATTTCAACGAATTTACTTCCAAACCACTCGGCCACTTCTTTTGTAACCGCATCGGTAAAACAAATGATGCTGCCAAATGCGCTGATCGGGTCACCTTCCCAGGCCAGTTCAAGTGATTCCATGATATTTCCGGTAACCGCCAAACCACATGGATTGAGGTGTTTTACTACCGAAACAGCAACTTTATTTTTAATATGATTTACTGAATGATATGCATCACTGCACGATTTCCACGCGGCATCGGCATCAAGCATATTGTTGTATGACAATGCTTTGCCTTGGATTACACGTGCATCGGACAAAGTAATATCCTGTGGCGTATTTTTGAATTTAAAGAAAGTTGCCTTTTGGTGAGGGTTTTCCCCATAACGTAAAACTTCGCCATTATTCAAACTGATCCGTTCGGTGCTTTCATCGGTTCCACCGTTAAAGTAGCTAAAAATAGCAGCATCATAATGCGACGAAACTGAAAACGCTTTACCAGCAAACCACTTGCGATCCTCCAGGGAAAAACTGCCTTCTTTTTCATTTAATAAATTAAGTAGCGGCAAATACTCATTTTGTGATGGAACTATAACAACGTCCTTAAAATTTTTGGCTGCTGCGCGGATCAACGAAATTCCGCCAATGTCAATTTTTTCGATAATATCCTGCTCGCCTGCACCCGATGCAACTGTCTCTTCAAATGGATAAAGATCGACAATAACCAAATCAATTTCAGGAATATCGTATTCTGTTAACTGGCTCACATCGCCCTGATTTTCACGGCGTGAAAGAATTCCACCAAAAACCTTTGGGTGCAGTGTTTTTACACGGCCTCCCAAAATTGAAGGATAACCGGTTAAACTTTCAACTGAAGTTACTTCAACACCCTGCGATTCGATAAAACTTTTTGTGCCACCGGTACTTAAAATTTTAACATTCAGATTGTTCAGTTTGTGAATTATGCCATCAAGGTTTTCTTTGTGATACACTGAGACCAACGCGGTCTTAATTTTTTTATTATCAGCCATTTATTCCCTTTTCTATTTTAGGTCGCAAAGATAAAAAAATCAATGTAGTTTTTATGCTAAAAATTGAGGTTTCAAACATTTCTTTGTTAATAAATTCAGATTAAAAAAAACTAATTTTAACTTTACTCACAAATATGAAATACAACAATGCTTCTGATTAGATTAATTTACGAAAGTTTCACATTTGCCTTTAACTCGTTAAAGGCAAATAAATTACGCACTTTTTTATCACTTCTTGGTATCACCATTGGTATTTTTGCGATCATTTCGGTTTTTACGGTAATCGATTCGCTCGAGAGATTCATTCGCGAAAGCCTTGACAGTATGGGAAGCAATATGGTGTATATTCAGAAATGGCCGTGGATGCCGCCAGAAGGGGAATCTGAATATCCGTGGTGGCGATATTTAAACCGGCCAGTTCCCGAATTTGAGGAAACAGACGAAATATTAAAAAGAGGCAATTCAGTTGAAAATGCAGCGTTTTTGTTTGGTTTTTCGCGTACAGCCCAGGCAGGAAGCGATAAAATGGACAATGTTACGATAATGGCCACAACCTACGGAATACTTGACGTTTGGGGACTAAAGGTTGCACGTGGCCGGTATTTTACCGAAAATGAAATGCGGAGCGGTACGCCTGTCACGGTTATAGGAGCTGAAATTGCTGAAAAACTTTTCCCTGGCCTTGATCCCATCAACAGAGACATAAAAATCCAAGGCATAAAATTTCAGATTATTGGAGTTTATGAGAAAAAAGGACAGGATGCATTCGGTACATCAATGGATAAAAACATCCATATCTCTGCTGTAAAATCCTTTAACATGATCGATGTGCGCAACCGCGACAGAGGGCAAACACTTTGCGTAAAGTCGAAACCAAATATTGAAAGTGATAAATTTGTTGCTGAACTTGAAGGGATTATGAGAAACCTGCACAGGTTAAAACCTATGGAAGAAAACGATTTTGCGTTGAACGAAGTTAGTTTAATTGCCAATCAATTTGACCAGTTTTTTATTGTTTTTAACATGGCTGGCTGGATAATCGGCGGATTCTCTATTCTTGTGGGCGGATTTGGGATTGCCAATATTATGTTTGTTTCAGTAAAAGAACGCACAAAAATTATTGGCATCCAAAAATCACTTGGCGCAAAACGCTACTTTATTCTGTTGCAATTTATTTTTGAAGCGGTTGTGCTTTCCCTAATCGGCGGCGTACTAGGATTGATCCTGATTTTTGCAGGTACTATTGTCGTTGGTTACGTTAGTGAATTTACAATTGTGTTAACTTTTAGCAACATAATTACAGGACTAATGATTTCAAGCGTTATCGGGTTTATTGCAGGATTTATGCCAGCCCGTGCGGCTGCCCGACTTGATCCGGTTGTTGCGATGAATTCGGTGTAAACATGGGAAGTGATAGCATGACGGGCAAGATTTTAAAGTATCCCGAAAAACATTTTACCTATCGCTAAATATATCAACAATCCCAAAATATCATTCATTGTTGTAATAAACGGACCGGTTGCCACGGCCGGATCAATTTTCATTTTATTCAAAAGCAACGGAATAACTGTTCCAAAAAGAGACGCAGTAAGAATTACAATAAACAAGGTAATTGATACCGAATAAGTTAGGTTCATATCTCCCCTACTTAAAAATACATATAAAAAAATTAATGCCGAAAAAAAGGATGCGGTTATCAGGGCAATGGATATTTCTTTAAACAATTTCCTTGAAGTTGATTCAATATTTTTCACACCGCTGGCGATACTTTGCACTACAATTGCTGAGGATTGTACTCCCACATTCCCAGCCATAGCAGCGATTAAAGGAATAAAGAAAGCCAGTTCGGTAACTTTACTCAACGACTCTTCGTGTGAACTCAAAACCAAAGACCCCAGAATGCCTCCCAGCATACCAATTACTAACCATGGGAAACGAGCTTTTAATAAAGCAAGGATTTTGTCACCAGGCTCTACGTCGCCGGTAATACCTGAAGCCATCTGGTAATCTTTCTCGGCTTCTTCGCGAATTAAATCTATCACATCATCGAAAGTTATCCGCCCTTTCAGCCGCCCAATTTCATCGACAACGGGAATGGCAACAAGGTCATATTTATCCATAATCTCGGCAATTTCTTCCTGCCGGACATTTGTGTTTACCATTTTTATATCGGGATTGTAAATGTTGGAGATTTTTGTATTTGTGTTTGTAATGATTAGTTTTTTCAACGAAAGTACCCCTTTCAACTTTTCGGTATCGTCGATTAAATATATATAATATATTTCGTAAACTTACTGTGCTTGGCTGCTGATTTACAGCAAACAGGTTGCAACGGTCCAGTTTTCGTTCACTTTCACAAGCTCTTTTGCCATGATCCCACCGGCGGTGTCCTCTTCATATTCCAACAAGTCAACAATATCGCCCGCCTGTTCGAAGTCTTCCATTTCATTTAAAACCTCAATTTTGCGTTCCTCGTCAAGATCGGCCATAACGTCGGCTGCATCATCGGAATCCATAAATTCGAGGAACTTGCTGGCTATAATTTCGGGAGGAAGGACCCGCAAAAACCTTCGCCTGTCATTTTCCGGAATTTCCACAAGCACGTCGGAGGCAGTTTCGCCATCAAGTAAAAGAAATATAAATTTAGCCTCTTCCGATGACAAATCTTCCATCATTTCGGCAATATCCGCCGGGTGCCGCTCTGACAAAAGCGCTTCAACTTCCTTTGTGTTTTTCTCCTCAATCAGGTCTTCTAAACGCTCAATATATTCACGTGTTAACTCAAACTGCATAATTCCTATCCTTTTTGAGGTTTTCAATAATTGTTGCCAATTCAATAAAATCGCTTACAGAAAGCTGCTCCGGCCGTTTTTCGGCAAACCGTTCGGGCAAATTTTCGCAAATTCCTTTTAAAGAATTCCGCAGCATTTTCCGCCTTAAATTAAAGGCAGCTTTTACAACTTCAACAAACAAAACTTCGCTGCAAGGCAAAGTAGTTGTATTGTTCCGCTTCAACCTGATTACCGCCGATTTTACTTTTGGCGGCGGCAGAAATACATTTTCGGATACGGTAAAAAGATATTCAATATCGTAAAAAGCCTGCAAAATCACACTAAGTTTTCCGTAGGTTTTGTTACCATGTTTTGAGGAAATCCGCTCTGCCACTTCTTTTTGTATCATTCCCACAACCTCCGGTATTCGGTTTCGCAAACCCAAAACTTTAAAAAATATTTGTGATGAAATGTTGTATGGGAAATTGCCGATAATGCTAAAATCGCCCTCAAACTTTTCTGAAATAGCTGATTTTAAGAAATCCTCGGACCAAATATGGGTTAACTGCGGAAAATTCTGCTTTAGATACTCGACAGAATCCCTGTCGATTTCGATTGCGTGAAGATTGATTTCAGGACGATTGAGAAGATATTGGGTAAGAACACCCATTCCCGGACCGATTTCCAAAACGTCAGCGGTTTCGGAACCCAGACTATCAACAATTTTTCGAGCGATATTCTGATCGATCAAAAAATGCTGCCCCAATCTTTTTTTTGGTTTTACAAAACTCATTACTCTCTCCGTCCATTTCTCCTGAAACCTAAGTTGTCTTTTATGAAATTAACAAAACAAATTTATACTTTTGCCGCAACCGAAACAGCCGTTGTTAATTTTTTCAATTTCGATTGCCAAAAGTAGGAATAATTTGGCGAAATGTAATTTTGATAAATAAAACACAGCTTTAAAATTTATCTGGTTTGAAAAAAACAGTTATTAAAATCCTAAAATTCCTCATATTCTTTACCCTCGGAATATTTATTTTCTGGCTTATTTACAAAGATCAGGACATCGACCGGATAAAATCAGTATTGAAAAATGAAGTCAACTATTTTTGGGTATTCGTGTCACTTTTAATTGGATTAATAAGCCATGTCAGCCGCACTTTGCGCTGGGGTTTGATGATAGAACCAATCGGCCATAAACCGCGGTTTGCCAATACTTTTATAGCGGTCATGGTTGGGTATTTAATGAACATGGCTTTCCCGCGAATGGGCGAAATATCGAGGTGCGGTATACTTTCGAGGTACGAAAAAATATCGTTTACAAAACTGTTCGGAACTGTTGTTGCCGAGCGCCTGATCGACGTACTTTCGTTGTTGTTGCTGTTGCTCGTTGTCATATTTTCACAGTTTAGGCAAATGCTAAGTTTTATTCACCACAACCCCGGAATCCAAGAAAAGCTTACAAGCGTTTTCACTTCGCCTTATCTGATAATAGGTGTGGTTGCGTTTGTGGTTCTGGCCTATTTATTTCGAAACACATTCAAACAAACTTCGATATTTAAAAGAATTGTTATAATAATGCAAAATTTCAAAGAAGGGTTTATTTCTATACGCTCCATAAAACGAAAAGGGTGGTTCTGGTTTCATTCCGTTTTTATTTGGTTTTGTTATTATCTGATGCTTTATTCCATTTTCTTTGCATTCGATTTTACAAGAGATTTGAACCCAATTGCCGGATTGACGACTTTTGTTTTTGCAAGTTTTGGGATGGTAGCGCCCGTGCAGGGTGGGATTGGGGCATGGCATTTCATGGCAATCGAAGCACTGACATTGTATGGGGTTGCATACGAAAACGGGGTAATTTTTGCCTTTGTGGCCCACTCTTCTTCCACTTTAATGATAATTTTAGTTGGGTTGATTTCGATGATGATACTTCCTTTTATTAACAGGAGGAATGATATTGAAGAGGAAAAACCAGCACAAATCAAAACAAATAAGGATTGAATAAAATATAATTCCAAAAAGGAATGAACACCGAACTTTTTATTTCGAACAGGCTATTTTTCGATAAAACAAACCAGCAGTTTTTATCGAAAAAAATCATCCGCATTGCACTTTTCGGAATTGCACTTGGTTTGGCCGTTATGATTGTTTCGGTGGCGGTAATAACCGGCTTTAAAACTGAAATCAGGAATAAGGTAATTGGTTTTGGCTCGCACATTCAAATTGTAAATTACGATTCGAGAAACTCCTACGAACTTCCACCCATTTCAAAAAACCAACCTTTTTTAGGCAAATTGGATTCGTTGACCGACGTAAAAAATATTCAGGTTTTTGCCACAAAACCGGGGATGATAAAAACCGACGAATCAATACAAGGGATTGTTTTCAAAGGAGTTGAACCGGGTTACAATTGGACTTTTTTTCAGAAAAATTTAATGGAAGGGGTACTTCCTCAATTAAACGATACTGTTCGGATAAACGAAATTTTACTTTCGGAAAATGTTTCAAAATTGTTAAAACTGAAAATCGGCGATTCTGCAGTCCTTTATTTTGTAAATGAAAATGAGGTTACACCGCGGATGCTGCAACTAAAGGTTTGCGGAATTTACCGCACCAGCCTCGAAGAATTTGACAACCTTTTCATCATTGGTGATATCAAACAGGTTCAGCGTTTGAATGACTGGCAAAGTGACCAAATCAGCGGATTTGAAATACTTGTTTCCGACTTTGACAAAATTGATGATATTGAACGTGAAATCAGGAATATTGTGATTGATTACAGTCAGGAAAACGATGCTATCCTGCGCACGGAAACCATCACCCGGCAATATCCGCAAATATTCGACTGGCTTTCAATACTCGACATGAATGTTTGGGTAATCCTTTCGTTAATGGTTTTAGTTGCGGGGTTTAACATGATTTCGGCACTGCTTGTTTTGATTTTGGAACGCAGCACTATGATTGGCGTTTTAAAAGCTTTGGGCAGCCCTAACTGGAGCATCAGGAAAGTGTTCCTGTACCTCTCGGTTTTTCTTACCAGCCGCGGTATGCTTTGGGGAAATGCCATTGGAATTGGTATTATTTTGCTCCAAAAAGTATTTCATATCATTAAATTAAACCCGGCAACTTATTATGTTGATGTAGTTCCGGTGAATTTCAATATTGTACATATTTTGTTATTAAACGCTGGGTGTTTGGCTATTACAACTTTTATGCTGATTATCCCAAGTTATTTGGTTAGTAAAATCTCGCCCGACAAATCCATCAGGTTTGACTAATATCAATCATGGATTTCATTTAGTTCTATTTTAATTTCTACTTTTACGGTTCACAAATTTAAAAAGAATGTTTTTTGTTGGAGCAACAGGCCAGATTTTAACCCTGATACTTACGGTATGTTTGCCGTTTGTATTTTTATTTTCAGCCGAACCAAAAGCCGACCTGTTAAAGGAAACATTGCTTTTTGAAAACATTCAAATCCAACAAGAAATTGTTTCGTTTGAAAACAATTTATTTCAAATCCATTTCGACTCAGTTGAAAATGTTCATGACACAAAAATTGGTTTTGAAGATACTTTCATTCAAAAAATACCAATAACAATGATTCTATTAAAGTGGAAATCATTTTGTGCTGAAAGTTCAGGAAACAAAGCCCCACCTGCTTATAATTGTTTTAGCTGTTAAATTAACGGGGCTAAAAATCCGGTTATTAATCAAAATATTTCAAAATTTTTTATCGCTTTCAATTGTTCCGGTTTCACATAATGGGTGACACATTTTTAAAAGCGATTGAATTATTAACTTAACAATTATGAAAATGTTACGATTCTTTTATTTCTCAGCCATTGCAATGGCGCTGTTATTAACTTCTCAAACCATTTTAGCACAAAATATAATTTCAGGAAAAGTACTTTCACAAAACGGTGAAGCACTGACCGGGGCAAATATAATTGTCAAAAACACTACTATTGGAACCGCATCGAATGGCGATGGGAATTACTCTCTCCCAAAATTAAAAAATGGTAATTATGTTATCAGGGTGAGCTTTTTTGGATATGAAACCCAGGAAAAACCAATAGCTATCAGCGACAATGATATAACTGTTGACTTTACTTTGACACAAACTTCTATTGACTTGAACGCAGTTGTAGTAACCGGTACACGAACAGAAAAAAGCCTTGCAAACACTCCGATCCTGACACAGTCAATCAGTATGCAGGAACTGCAAAAAAAGGATGTTACGAACATTTTGGATGCACTTGAGTTTACTGTTCCCGGACTTGAATTTACCAGCCAGGCACAAGGCAAAGCATTGACTTTACAAGGGATTGACGCACAATATATGCTGATTTTGGTAGATGGGGAACGACTTGCCGGCGAAACTTATGGCGATGTTGATTACTCCCGCATTAACATGGCCGATGTTGAACGCATCGAAGTTGTAAAAGGTGCCGGTTCAACATTGTATGGCTCCAACGCTTTGGGCGGTGTTGTGAATATCATCACAAAAAATCCTGTCAAGGATTTGAGCGTTTCAGCTTCTGCACGTTTTTCGGAATACAATACGCAAAATCAAATGTGGAGTTTTGGTACTAAAAAAGGGAAATTTTCAAACCAAACCTCTTTAATGCTTGACAAAACCGATGGTTACGATTTAATTGAAGGTGACTCGTACCGCACACAGGAAAAAGAAGATGCAGTTGTTGTGAACGAACATCTGAAATTTACTCCTTCCGAAAGTTTTATGATAGAAGGAAATGCATCGTATATGTCGAAAAACCGTGACAATACTTCGAAAGATTTGTATGACCGAAGGAACGAGGATTTTACGTATGGTATAAAAGGTACGTACTTTATCAATACAAGGAACAATTTAAATTTGAGCTGGAACTCTGATAATTACAAAATAATTGACAAAATAGCGCCTGGCGATTTACAAACAGTTTATGACAACAGATACAACACTGTACGGCTATTGGGCGGTTTTAAACTTGCCGACTGGAACCAGCTGACTGTTGGTTCTGAATACAATGCAGAAAACCTGACAGCATCACGCAACAATATTGAAGATAAAACTAATACTGATTATATTGTATATGCACAGGAAGATATTCAACTGGGTGAAAATCTGGATATTATTGGAGGAGCGAGGGCACTTAACAATTCACAATACGGATGGCATTTTACGCCTCAGGTTTCGGCAATGTATAAAATATGGCATTTAAATCTCCGTGCAAACTACAGTATGGGATACAAAACACCAACTTTAAAAGAAAAATATATGTCGTTCAAAATTCCTGCTCCGGGCCCGCCAATGTTTCTTGTCGGCAACCCTGATCTTGAGCCGGAATCATCAAATTACACCTCCCTTTCAGCTGAATACACCAGGCAGGGCGTGTCTTTTTCTGTTTCTGCCTACAGAAATAATATCAGCAATATGATTTCGGAAAACCTTGATGAATATATAGTTAAGCCAGGTGGAATTATTGAATACGCTTACCAAAACTACGCCGAAGTATTGTTAAAGGGAATTGACATTATGTTGAGGACAAAAATTGTTAAAAGCCTTTACTTTAACGGGGCGATTACATTTTCAAAAAAGTATGACCAACTTGAAGATAAAGAATTTGAAAATGTGCGGAATTTCTCGGGTAAATTTAACCTCGACTACAACCTCACTTCAGGAAGTTACAGATTGGATGCAAATATCCAAAGCAACATTTACGGCGGGAAAACAATCAATTTAATGGACGAAACTACCCACAAGGTTGAACCAGTTGAACTTGAAACTTTTTCGCTGTGGAAACTTACAACTACGCACACTTTCAACACCCATTATTATTTCAAAATTGGGATTGACAATATACTGGATTACCTTGATCCGAAAGGTGGGTACAATACCGGAACACCCGGAAGGACATTCTTCTTCGGTATTGGGTTGAACATATGACATAATTTTTGAGTTTATATATTTCATTACAATTGAGTTTAAATACCCGTTTCTGCGGGTATTTTTTTTTAATTTTGCAACATGTTGCTTGACGCTGAAAATATCAAAAAAGCTTTGTCGCAAACTTTGCCGGGTTCAACTTCGCACCGCAAGATGCTGCCCATAAACCGCGAACTTGTGGCCAACAGCGACGAACAAACCCTCTTAAAAAACAGCAGCGTTCTGCTTTTGCTGTATCCCGAAAACAATGAATTGCATGTATGTTTGATAAAACGCCCCGTGCACATGAAACACCATGCCGGGCAAATTGCATTGCCGGGCGGACGGATCGAAAAAGACGAAACAGCACTTGAAACTGCTTTGCGCGAAACCCAAGAAGAAATCGGTATTTTACCCATAGAAATTGAAATACTTGGTACACTTTCAGAACTTTATGTGCAAGTGAGCCGGTTCCAGATACACCCGTTTGTTGGCTGGATCAATCAAAAACCTGAGTTCATCATCGATAAAAACGAGGTAGAAAAAACAATTTCTTTCCCCCTGAAAAACATGGAAAATGCCATTGAAGAAGTTGAACTCAAAACGATTTTAGGGACACTGAAAGTTCCGTGTTTCCAGTTTGAAGGCGAAATTATTTGGGGCGCAACGGCAATGATTTTATCGGAATTTTACGATTTGTTGAATATATTTGAAGCTAATAATCAATAACATTTTTATACTGTTTGTAGTTGTTTGTTACGTTCCGGACAAAATTTGTAGCCTCTTCGCCACGGCAATATCCAAAGCGCACAACTTCATCTTTAAAATACTCTTCTTCCGATTTGTTTTGAAGGTAAACTTCAACATTTCCGTCCCAAACAAGGGGGTTTTTACCATATTTTTTTGCAAGTCGCTGTGCATCGTTCACATGCCCCAATCCAATATTATAGGCGGCAAGCACAAATTTTACCCTTTCTGTCGAATCGGGGATGCTTTTTACAAATTGATTGTTTAATGAATTCAGGAGCTGAATCCCTCCCTTTACGTTTTGCTTTGGGTCTTCGATATTATTAACTCCGAAAGCTTCGGCAGTTGCTGGCATCAACTGCATCAAACCATAAGCCCCAAGCCACGAGCCTGCATCTTCGTTAAATCTCGATTCATGGTAAATAATGGCCGAAATCAGCCTCCAGTCCCAGTTATATTCCTTTGCAATTTCTTTTATCATGCTGTCATATTTCGAAATCCTGCTGCCCGAAATGCTGTTAAACTCGCTGTTCATCCGGTCGGCTACCCTCGGGCTTTCAAAATATTTAAAATAAAGGAAATTGAATTTGCGGGTTTCTTTCATTTCGGTTAGCCACTTATCCAAAAATGCTTTCCATTCGCCTGAGCCTTTGCGAACAGCCCAGGCAATATTTTGCGGTAAACTTACTTGCAGTGAAATATCAAGGTTGGGGTAATAAAATTTATTCAGTTTTCCAATATTTTCATCACATACAGTGTAATCAATTTCTCCCTTTGCAACTCTCGAAATCAATTCTTCGGTACTATATACAGAGTCGGTAATTATTGCAACATGTCC
>JBBQPP010000015.1:0-20474 GCA_038217255.1 Bacteroidales bacterium
TCCCTTCAGAAAAATACCAGTAGTACTTACCGTTTCGTTTAACGATATCGGTGGCCCAACAACTCTCAAAAGGCTTTCCAATGTAAGTTTCTTCTGGTTTTAAATTATACTCAAGTTTCCAGTTTATTAAATCGTCAGATGACCAAAGCCACCAGTCTTCCATGACAAACTTTTTGTTGTCAGCCGATTTATCGTGCGATGCTGACAAATATGCTTTGCCATCTATAATCCTGATATGGGGATCGTTGGCTCCTTTGTCGGGAATTATTGGGTTTTTTGCCAGTCCGGCAAATTGAATGGTTGTGAGAATAAGTATGGAAAATAATTTTTTCATAATATCTAATTAAGTGCCTATAAGAAAACAATATCGTTAATCATATTAAATAAGGAGTTGCAAGCCCTTGTTTTTAAAACTCCGTTTAGATGACGCAGTATTTTTACATTTTCACGTTAAAACTGTATTTCCCTGATCCCAGTTCTTTTTTCTCTTGTGAATGAGGAAGTATTACTGTTGCTGTTGTATTCGCCGGAATTTCAACATTGTACACAAATTTTCCGTCATCAATTTTCCATGCCGATTTTATTTTGCCGTACATCGAATTAAATTCGGCAGTAGCGTTGGTCAAGCCTCCGCCTGGGTGTGGTTCGAGGAAAAAATGTTTATACCCTGGATTTTTCTCATCGATTGCTATTCCGGAAACGTAAGTGTAAAGCCACTCTCCAATTGCCCCATATGCGTAATGATTAAAACTATTCATACCCACGCTTTGAAAGGTTCCATCGGGTTTTTGACCGTCCCAGCGTTCCCAAATTGTTGTTGCACCTTGCGTTATCGGGTACAACCACGATGGATATTCCTTGCGGTTCAAAAGCATAAATGCCAAATCTTCGTTACCATGATTCGACAATGTTTTACAAAGTAGCGGAGTACCTACAAAACCTGTTGTGAGGTGTCCCATTTTTTTAACATCATCTGCCAAATATTTTGCGGCATTTGGAATTAAGTTTTCAGGAAGCAAATCAAATGAAAGCGCAAGTGAATAAGCGGTTTGTGTAGGCGATATTAACCGGCCGGCCGGTGTAACAAACTCACGTACAAAAGCTTTTTTAATGTTTTCAGCCAGAGCTGAATATTTTTCAGCATCAGTTTTATTTTCAATTATACCAGCGATTTGAGCCAGCAAACCACTCGAATATTTGAAATATGCCGTGGCAATTAAATCTTTTTCGGTGGTTGCGCCGGGGTAACTTGAACTTGTTGTGGCAAAAGCAAGCCAATCGCCGTAATGACTGTCATTAGTCCACAAATAGTCCTCACCTGCCCTGTCTCTCATGTATTCTACCCAACCTTTCATGCTTACATATTGTTCTTCCAAAATCCGTTTATCGCCGTATGCCAAATACATAGTCCAGGGAACAATTAACGCAGCATCGGCCCAGGCCGTTGAACCCCCACGACCGTTTCGGACATCGGGAATTACATCAGGAACCTTTCCATCCGCAAGTTGATCGACAGCCAAATCTTTGAGCCATTTTGTATAAAAAGCGGCAACATCGAAATTAAAAGCCGCAGTTGGCGCAAAAACCTGTGCATCACCGGTCCAGCCAAGACGTTCATCACGCTGCGGGCAATCAGTGGGCACATCCAGAAAGTTCCCTTTTTGACCCCATTGAATATTATGTTGCAATTGATTAATCATTGAATCGGAACAAGAAAAAGAACCAGTAGGATTCATATTGGAATGAATCACCACACCCGTTATCTGATCAAGATTTGGTACTCCCGTGAAACCCTCAAGTTTTACAAACCGAAATCCGTGAAATGTAAATTTTGGCTCCCAAATTTCTTCACCTTCACCTTTTAAAATATAAGTATCTGTGCATTTTGCCGCCCTAAGATTTTCCATATAAAAGTTTCCTTCCCTATCCAAAACTTCTGCAAATTTCAAAGTTATGGTATCGCCTTTTTCCCCATTTATTTTAAGACGAACCCAACCAACCATATTTTGCCCCATGTCCATAACCACCTCACCTTTTGGTGTAGTCAGCAATTTAATGGGCTTTATTTCCTCAATGGCTTTCACCGGAACGCCTCTTTGAGCGACTAAAATACCTTTTGAATGTTCCATTAGAGAAACATTTTCCCATTTTCCTGCATCAAAACTGGTATTTGACCAACCATTCATTTCCAAACGGGCATCGTAAATTTCTCCATTATAAATGTCTGATTCCAGAATTGCCCCTGTATTTACTTTCCAGCTTTTATCAGTTGATATTGTTTCTGAAGTTCCATCGTCATAAAATATTTGAAGCTGAAGCAACAAAGCTAACTTATCGCCATAACAAAGATTCTTTGCTATTTTTCCTCGAAACCATCCATCACCAACAATTGCGCCGATTGAATTTTTCTCATTCAGCACAGAAGTAACATCGTAAGTTTGATACTGAAGACGTTTGTTGTAACTGGTCCAGCCAGGTGTAAACAAATCACTGCTCACTTTTTTCCCGTTTATAAATAATTGATAAAGTCCAAGAGAAGTAACTAAAACACGGGCAGATTTTACTTTCTTTTTTACCTGAAATTCTTTTCTGAAATACTGACTTGGCTTTGAATTTTCTGACTCTTTTTCTGAACCCATTGTGATCCATGATGCTGTCCATGATTGCGGTTCCAATAAACCCATTTCCCAGAAAGCAGGTTCACTCCAGTCGCTTACCTTGTTGTTATTATCCCAAATCCTCACTTGCCAATATGCCCGCTCCATTGATTTCAAAGGCGAACCACCATATTCTATATTTACAGATTGGTCACTTTCCACTTTCCCCGAAGTCCAAATTAATTTACTTTTTTTACGGAGTTTTTCCAGAGATTCAGCTACACTGATTTCGTAGGCTAATTGTTTTACATTTTGTTCATCCGAAAGAATCTGCCAGCTCAACCTTGGCTTTTCGACATCAATACCTATGGGATTTTCAAGGTATTCAGTTACCAATTTTTGCACCTGGTTTTTGGCCATTGCAAAAGTTGAAATTGTAATAAAAAGTACAATCGTTAAAAACAATCTTAGATTTTTCATTTTTCACTTATTTTAAATAACGAGGATATTGCAGTTTCATGTTTTAGTATATTTTATTGCAAATGTGGCTAAAGCCAAGAACAAAGTCACTTCTTTTATCCGTCGGTTGAAACCGATGGCAATAAATCTCCAAAACATTTTTTTATTTCAATGAAAAATTCCTCTTTCCCAAATGAAGTAATCATCTCTTTAAAATTGCCATAGCTTCTGTATTTCCTGCATTGCCGTTGGCTTCAGCCAACGGTTTCAGATTGTACAACGGCTTTTGGCTTTAGCCACATTTCTTTGTATCCTAAAACGAATTTACCTTGACTTCAATTTCATTCACACCAGGATTTAAACGGATTGTCCCAAACGAAAGGTTCACAGTTTCTCCGTTCAGTGTAACCACATCTTCCGCTGAAAATCCAGCGTTGAATTCTCCCACCATATTTGCAGGAATTTCAATTGAATATTGTGTTAACCGGGCATTCACCCGTTTGTATTCGCATTTGATTTGGCCTTTAATTGTAGGAACAACAATGGAGCTGCTTTTCAGACTTCCCATTTGTGGTTTTATTGAAACTATTCCGAAACCGGGTATTTTGGGCTGGATTCCCCACAAACCGCGTGGGATAATATTTGCCGGGGCAGCTCCCCATGCATGGTTCCAGTCGGAGTTGGGTTTGTAGCGCATGTCCCAGGCTTCCATCGAAATTGTAGAACCAACTTTTATCATGTTGTACCAACTGCGATCGTTTGTGGCGGTCATCAGGTCAAGCGCGTATTCGGCGGCATCCGCGTTGTACAGGGCTTCCATTAAAAACTGCGCACCGTAAACACTGCAACCCATTCCGCGGGTTTTTATGTATTCGGCAACCTGTTTTTTGTATGCATCGGGAACAATCCCAAAGGCGAGTGGCAACATGCTGGAATGAATGGCACCGTGGTCGGTTTCAATCCCATCTTGATAATAGCCTCCGTCTTTGTTAAACAGATATTCATTTATCGACTTTTTCACTTTAGCTGCGCGCATTTCAAAATCCAGCTCTTCTTCAGGCTTGTTAAGAACACGGGCAAATTCGGCCATGATTTTCATATTCTGATAATAGAAACTGTTGATTACCGTACTGATTGGCGTGAACACAAATCCATCGCGCTCGCCCTGTGGCCAGTCTTTTGGAAGTTTCCAACCAGTGTCTTTTTGAGCTGGCGGCCAGTCAACAATGTCGCGCACCCGTTGCGTTGTATCAGCAAAACCGAGTTTGGCCATAAAAGCTCCTGTCAGTTTTGGCGATGAAGTACTGATTAAACCATACTGAAATTCAAGCTCCATTAGTGTTTTATATTTTAGTGGCTCGTAATATTTTTTAATCAACTCTGAATTTCCGGTAAACATATAATCCTGATAAAAAAGCAAGGCAACATGCAATTGCCACTCGGTTGGCCAGGTTGGAAATTCCATAAAATATTCAATTGTATTCCGCGCGATTGCATATTCATTGTCAACCGAATAGTAGCTGAGTTGATTCAAATATGCATCAGCTTCATATGGAATCCGTTCGCGGTCGCCGTCAACAAAATATCCGGCAAACGAAGTTGCTTTTTGCGAATATTTGCAGAGTTCCCAAACCTGATTTAAAATGTCGTTGGAACTTGTGAAAGAACTTGTATTGTTATCGAAATAGTTGAAATAGGCGATTTGGGTCAGGTCTTCGGCTTTTAAATCAAAGTTCCTTGACTTGGAAATCCCGATAGCTATCGGGACAAGGTCCCTGTCTATTTCTACATACCTGAATGGTGTGATTACAGGGAAGGAATCGGGCAGCGCAACTGCCATTGATTTTGTATTTCGCTCGTCGGGTACAAGTTCGATTTGGTAATTTGTTTTGTCGGGAGAAACCTTCAATCTCAATTCTGTAAACCGGATTGTTCCACCGGGATTTTTGTCAATTTTGCCGTCTAATAATTTTTCGCCCAACCGGATTATCAATGTTTCCGGGGTTTTTGCTGAATAATTGATTTCAAGAGTTCCGAAAGCATCTTTGCCAAAATCGGCAAAATAACTTCCGTCTTCAGTCTTTTTAAAATCGACTGGCTTTATTTTTTCAATTTGAAACCAGTTGTGCGAAGTTAATTTTTCGCCAAACTCACCGGTTGTAAATTGTTGAGCTACCGAATATTCCGAAAGCCTATTGTCCTTGTCGAAAACACGAACTTTCCAGAAATAGTTAGTATTTGGTTTTAAAGGTTCGTTCCCCAGTTCAACGTTTGTTGACTGGTTGCTACGAACATTTCCGCTGTCCCAGACATCGCCAATGTTATTATCAATCTTCTCCTCTGTTGACGAAACCAGGATTTGATACCCTTTTTGAATTACCGCTTCCTTTGGAACCACCCAGCTAAATTCGGGTTTACTGTCGATAATCCTTGTGAAACGCGGATCACGAATGAATTCAACTGTTAATCCTGATGGAATCCCTGAATATGGGTCGGCATATTTTTTCGCCAGTTCATCGTTTTTCCGGCGAAATTCCAGAAGTACCTTTTGATATTCGGGTTTGTCTGCCAGGTTGTCTATTTCTTTGGGATCATGCTTCAAATTATAAAGTTCTTCTGAAGATTTATCATTGACATATCGCATGTACTTCCATTCGGCAGTGCGCACTCCTTCACTGGGCGGAATTTTTCCAAACTCCCATAAATGCTCGATTAAAATGGTATCGCGATTGAGCGATTTTTCTTTTCCCGAAAAAATGGGCATCAAACTTTTTCCCTGATAAGTAGCCGGAATTTTTACGCCGGCCAAATCTAAAATTGTTGCCGGAACATCAATATTTAAAGCCATTACATCAGAATCTAAATGTTTATTCACTCTTGGATCGTAAACAATTAGTGGTACTCGGATTGAGTTGTCGTACATCAGCCATTTCCCCGCAAGTTGACGTTCACCCAAAAAGTAACCATTATCACCCATTAAAATAATTACAGTGTTTTTATCCAATCCTTTTTCAGCCAGCTTTTTTCTGATTTTTGCAATTTCCAAATCGATACCGTAAATCATACGATAATAACCTTTTACACTGTGCTGATATTTTTCAGGGGTATCATAACGCCAGGTCCAACGCAATCGGTTAAAACCTTCACGTACAGGCAACGGCAGCGCATTGAAATATTTGTCATCGGCCAAATCTGCGCCGGGCATCTCCATATTCTGATATAATTTATCGGATTCTTCCTGCCAGAAATACTGGTCGGGAGCGTTGTCGTGGGCATGTGGCGCGCTAAAACTCAACGACAAACAAAATGGTTTATCAGTGGGCGCTTTATCAATAAAATCAAGAGCCTGCTGACCTGTGTATCGGGTCAAATGAACCGTGTCCGTGCCTAATTTCTTATAAAAATATCCACGGCGATCGGGAAATTGCCCATTGCGGTCGTAATCATCAATTTCATTAAATAACTTGTCTTTATCCTTGAAATTTACCCCGAATTTCCCAAAGAAACCTGTGTAATAACCAGCGGATTTCAACAACTCAGGATATGATTGTGCCATGAATTCACTTCTCATATCCCCAGTTTGGAAGGTGTATTTGTGTGTACGTTCGTGCAAACCACTAAAAATACTTGCGCGGCTGGCAGCACAAATTGGTGTAGTTACTATTGCATGGCTGAAATATGCGCCTGTTTCTGCAAGCTTGTCCATTTCGGGGGTTTGGATGATGCTATTGCCGGCATAATGAAGTGCATTAAACCGCTGATCGTCTGTTAAGATAAAGATGATATTTGGTTTCGACAAACTCAACCCGGCAGGTTTTTCATTTACAGATTTCTCATTCTTTTGGCAGATTGCATTTAGATTTGAGAATAGAAATAGACTTACAATCAAGGATGATATCAGATTTAATTTCATATTTATTGGTTTAAAATTTTTCTGGTTTAAAGATAACTATCTAAGTTGAAAACATTGGTTGGTAACTGCCAAAATTCCGGATTAAGTTTTTAAAGAAACTACAAAAACCATTTTTATGTATCCGGCAGTATCCCGTTATTTTCAATTAAGATATTAGAGTGTTGACAAAAAAATTGTTTCGTAAATTAATTCACCCGGTGACGGAAAGTCACAAGCTGAAAGAAAAATACACTTAATGGTTACCGCTTTTTCTGAACTAATTTTCCAGCTATATAAGCTATCGGAATATACGCTCCCACCTGATCAACAATTGTAAACCATGTTGGCGAAGGCAGTATAAAATTATTGGCAATTCCACCTGCCAGGAAAAAAACGCCTATAACCAGGGCAAATAACATTTTACGGTTGGCGGCAATGAAGGCGGCAAACAATGCACCTATAAATGTACCAAGTGCATGGGCCACAAAAGGTAAAATAAAATGCCGGGGTTGAAACAAATGCATGGCTTCTTTTAAGCCTTCAATTGTAGTAACATCGGCCCCATCAGGCGGAGAAATGATTGAACCGCTAATCATTATAATTCCCATATTTACGGCACTTCCAACTATTGTTCCGGACAAAACTGCCAGAATGTTTTTCATGATTGGATTCATGATTTTTTACCAAATCCAGTAGGTTATAATAAATGCAACAACCAGCAACGAAGTCAGGTGATAACCTGTGTTAATCGCAAAAAGTTTCCATGAATTTTTCTCCCAAACTGTTGCACCCAACTGCCCCGGAAGATAAAAACCCAACCATGTAAAAATAGCCGTCATAAGTGCACTTGACATGGGTCCCATGTCTTTGATCCCGGGAACAAACATCCAGGCCGCAATGTTATGCGACAAAACATAAGCCAAAAGAAAGTTTCCGATAACCATAAAAGCCATACCCTTAATCATAACTGATTTGTCAGGTTTTTCATTTGGATCGTAACCCATCTCTCTACCCCAAACTTTTCCAAAAAGTGGTGTGTACCAGATAAATCCAAGAACAAAATTTGCAGCTACTGCAACGAGGATTGCCATTATGTTAATTTGAATTTCCATAATTTTAGTTTATTAAATGATTATAAATCAGGTTCTTTTCTGCTTTTTTTTCTTCGAGGATTTTGCATGTTTATTGAAATCAAGGCAAAGGTTGATCCAGTAGTCGAATTGGGCATTGGTTTTCATACCGGTTTCATCAATCAAAACATATCCTATCATTGGTCGTTTTGTAAAATCCATGGTGCGGCAACCTCTCATTTCTATGGCTGTTTCATGAAAATTTCGGTCAATACGGCACATCATTTCGTCTTTGATGATACCCACGCACATTTTATCGTTTAACATAAAAATCAAACCTCCCATCATTGTCTTTTCTTCAATGTTTGGGAGGTTTGCGAGGCGTTCCCTTATGCGGTTTGCCAAACTTTCGTTAAAAGCCATTGGTAATGTTCTTTGCTAAATAATCAAACAAAATTTTGAAGAATATGTTTTTTATGCCTTTATAAACCTGACGCTGTCAGGAGCTTTGCACGCTGACAGGTCAGGACGGTCAAGGTCAAGTATTATAATTCCAGCGCCTCTTTCATTTTTTTAATTTGTCCCGGACTTCCCAATACAAAAAGCTGGTCGTTTCGCGATACAATCATTTTTGGGTCGGGATTAAAAAAATAGCGTGCACCACCGGTTTTTATGCCAATGATATTTGCACCCGAAATTTCCCGCACTTTCAAATCGCTAATTGATTTACCAACAAACTGTTGCGCAAGGTTTCGGCATGAAATTTCCTCAAGGCTCACATCCTTTGTTTTTTGCAATAGAATATATTCTAAAAACTCAACTACATCCGGCTGATGCACCAGTTTCGCCATTCGCTGACCGCCAATTCGTTCGGGCATAATTACATTGGTAGCACCGGCTCGTTTCAGTTTCATTTGCGAACCCATTTCAGAAGCCCGGCTAATTACTGTTAAGCCAGGGTTCATACTGCGCGCGGTAAGTACTACAAAAACATTATCTGCATCATTGGGAGTTGTCGCTATTAATGCGCGGGCGTCATAAATGCGTGCCTGCTCAAGTACTTCTTCGTGTGTTGCATCTCCTTTAATGTAAAGAAGTTCACGATCTTCCCTTATTCTCGCAATTACGTTGTCGCGCTTGTCAATAATAACAAAATCAACTCCATGCTCGGCCAGTTCAACGGCTGCCTGCTCGCCGTTTCGGCCATAACCAACAATTATTACGTGGTTTTTCAGTTTTTCAATTTTTTTGTCCACCCTGTAAGTTTTTATGTAATTAGCCAAATCGCCATCGAAAACAAAACGTGCTACACTTGTTCCAACATAAGCCAAACTACTTAAACTGGTAACAATCAGTCCCATCGTGAAAATTTTACCTCCTGTTGAAAGTGGGCCAACCTCTTTAAAACCAACAGTTGCAATAGTAATAATCGTCATGTACAAACAGTCGATTATCTCCCAGCCTTCAATTAAATGGTAACCTAAAGTACCAATAGTAATAAGCGAAACAAGCACCCCCAACCCAATTTTGATGGTTAGGTTTGATTCTTCCTGAAATTTATTGTAATGCTGCTGGCTCATTTACTTTGTGCGCTTTTTACCAATTTAACTCCAATTTGGCAATTTAAACATTTTTTCCGTTCACAGAATTTATTTTTAAGTTGAAGCAGCGCCTGACTTTCGAACGCAGATTGCGCATTTACGCCCAATTTTTCCCATTTTTCAATGATTGAATTTTGCTCTGCAGGTAATTGTTCCAAAAACTCAAGCGCCCTGTTTTTGAGGTACTCTTTGTTTTGTTTTTCACCATAAACAAAAAGAAAGGGAATAACTACATTAATAATCAGCATATCAACTGAGGTTTCACCAAGTTCCTTTATTGAATTCCTTGTGGATTTTTTGTTGAAACTGTAATGTGCATTCCAATATTCGGAAGCTTCAACTTGGAAAAGCCTTTTCAATTCGACCAAGTTTTCAATTTCGATTATTTTTGAGAACAAGCCATGCGAACGATGAATTAATGATGCAAATTGCGAAATCCGAACGGTGGGGAAATTGCCTGGCCTTAAACGCATAAATTTCCACAAATGGCTTTCGATGCCTTCGAGTTGGTATTTTTTGTACAGAAAAGAATATTCGTTTCTGAGGTTGATGTAGTAATCATCGCCCAAAAGTTGGTCGTTTAATAAACCGGAATTTCCAAAAAGCAAAGCTTCAAGTTGAAAAACAGAACTTTTATGTTTTGCCAAAACTTCAAGTGGCAGCGACTTTGCGAGCAATTCGAATGGAACGGCATTTACCTTAAAGCCAAACATTCGGGCCAGTATTTGGTAAAAAGTTGTGTTCCAGTCATTGTTGTTTTGCTGAAGACGTGATAAAATTTCTTCGGTTTTGTTTTCAAGCCGCTCAATCATCAAGCGGTTGAACCCCAGCTGCAAAATGATAGGGTCGATTTTATGAAACTGATTTTCGCAGGCAATCCAGGTTTTTGCGTCAAGCAGGTTTTGGTAATTTATTTTTAGATGTTCAGGATATTTTAAAACGAATAACGGGATTTCTTCGCCGTTGCTGCGAAGAATCGACTGGTCAAAAGTTTCAACTACATGTAGAATTACATTATCGAAAGCTTTATCGGTTTGATGATTATGGACGAGCCAATCACTTGATTTTTTATGTATTTCGATATTCCCCACCCAAATTGTATCGTCGATTTTTATTTTTGCGTTAAAAAAATCGGGACCAGAATCAGTATTTCGCTTGCCGACATTTATAATTTCAAGCGCTTCACCGTTTACAGTTTTCAAGCTGTCGATATTAAAAAGTCGGTTTTCCCAAATGTATTGGAGAAATTCTTCAGGTACGATTTTCGGGGTGTCCATGGTGTATAGATTTAGTTTATAAGTTTTTGATGGTTCAAATATAAATTATTCAATGATTTATTTTGTCTTTTATTTTGGAATATTCACCAGGTGACGAAAAGTCACCAAGTGAAAAAAACTACCTTAATTTCTGAAACATATCCCACAAAACAATCCCTGCGCTTACCGAAACGTTAAATGAATGTTTGGTCCCAAACTGCGGTATTTCAATGCTTCCATTGCAGATATTTACAACTTTTTGCTGCACTCCTTTTACTTCGTTGCCAAAAACAACTGCCACTTTTTCGCCTGTTCCCGGTGAAAAATCGGGCAACGAAATGCTGTTTTCCACTTGTTCAATTGCAT
Source organism: Bacteroidales bacterium (assembly GCA_038217255.1). GTDB lineage: Bacteria > Bacteroidota > Bacteroidia > Bacteroidales > Prolixibacteraceae > Draconibacterium. Next base: position 11,242 of record JBBQPP010000015.1, read on the forward strand.
AAACTTTATATAAGTTGTTTTGAAGTTGGGCAACAGCATCTTCGGTTTTTTCGAAGTACTCCCACTCCACCGATTTCTCTGAATCGAGCGCAGTTTTATGGATTTCGGCATTTGGCGGAGTTGCAGTAATTCCGCATAAATAAATCTTTTCGATAAGCAATGCATCCGAAGTACGAAACACAGAACCGATATTGTTGCAACTTCGAATATTATCAAGAACCACAACCAATGGGGTTTTCGAATTCGATTTGTATTCATCAACAGATAAGCGGTTTAATTCGTTATTCCTTAGTTTTCGCATTTTAAATTATTCATAATTTTAAGTTGAATTCAAATTTTATAAACTGGATTTATTGATCCTTCACCCTTCGGGGGAGGTTAGGTGGGGCTTCCTACCACTCCACTTTCCCCCTCCTTACTGGCATTGTCATACATCTTGCGCCGCCACCGCCGCGTGCCAGTTCAGAACCAGCAATCAATACAACACACTTTTTATAATCATCAACTTTAACTATACCTTCAATTACATCGACAGCCTTTAAAACTTCAAAACCATTGTTGCTCAATTCGTCGATGGTGTGGTTGTTGCGCTCGTAACCAATTACTTTGCCCGGTGCAAATGCAAAAAAATTGGCACCGCTATGATATTGTTCGCGTTCTTGTATCCAGGAATCGGTTGTACCACCACAAAAAACAGGTTTTGAATCGATGCCAATTTTTTGTAAAGCCACCAAAATATTTGGATTTTCTTCAATTTTCGTGACTTTTCGGTTTTCAATCTGAATGTGGATTGTCCGCAGTCGGTTCATTTTTGTAATTATCGGCTCGTAAATCATGCACGAATCGGTATTTAAAAAGGTAAAAACCATATCAAGATGAATAAATGATTCGGGTGTTGACGGCAATTCCTGAACGATAATATGCTGTTTTTCAGTTTTTAACTGCTTAATATTTTCTATTATAAAATCGATTCCCTGAGTGCTTGTTCTTGCTCCTGTTCCTATAACAAACACATTTTCACGTGCCACTTGAAAATCACCACCTTCCAGCGTAGATTTTGCATTCAAAATAATTCCTTGATTCGGTTTGGCAGGATTTAGTGTTCTGGTCTCAAACATAGAATGATTGCTAAAAATGGCATCCATAATCAAGGATTCCCTTTCACGTACCGGATTTGCCATTTTACCAATTACCATGTGGTCGTTCATTCCCATTGCCGAGTCACGTGTAAAAAACAGATTGTGCAGTGGACGAAGTAAAAAGCGTTCGTTTGTTAAATAATTTGTGAGGTTGTTTTTCTCCAACACAACTCCTTCAATTAAAAGATTTGCTAAAATTTCTGACTGGTTTTCGGCCAGCACGAAAGGATCTGCAACATTTCCTTCGCTGTTGCAAATTTCTTTCAACAGCTTAATTTTTACATTTTCATCTTTCAAAATTTCGGCAAGCAGATTTTTTACATGAAATACCGAAGTAACTGATTTTAGAACTCCTTCAAGCAAAGCAAATTCCTTTGATGCAATTGAAAGGTTTAAAATGTCGCTATACAGCGCACGTTCAGCGTTTTCGGGAGTCATATTTTCAACCTCAGAGCCGGGTTGATGAATAATTACGCCTTCCAATATTCCAAATTCAGAATTAATGCAAGTCTTCATATTAATTGATTTTTTTGCTTTTAGTAACCATTGTCAAAGATATAAACTTTGCAGAAGTGATAATTGCGGAATGAATTAAACGTTCTACTTTTATACCGTAAATTGAATTGAGTTGAAAAGGGGATTTTTTATATTGGTTTTGTTTCTTTTTTCGCAGTGGCTAACGGCACAGGAGCGGGATTCATCGAAAGTTGTAATGGGAATAATTCAAGGTAATGACACAATTATTACTGTTAGGATTAAGGAAATATGGGTTTTCCCTGAGCATAAATTCTCGAGTAAAAGGGAACAAAGGTATTACTCGCGATATGTTGCCAAGGTTAAGAAAGTGTATCCGCTGGCAGTGGAAGCACGTGTTCTTTTGAAGAAATACGAACCTCAATATTATGCACTTACAAGCCAGCGAGATCGCAGAAAACTGATGAAAAAACTTGAAGAAGAGCTGCTTGACCAACACAAAGAAGAGTTAAAAAAGTGGTCGATATCTGATGGAAAAATACTTTTAAAACTGATTAACAGAGAAACAGATCGCACTGCATACACTTTAATCAGGGATTTCAGGGGCGATGTGAGCGCGGTGTTTTGGCAAGGAATTGCCCGGTTGTTTAAGAACAATTTAAAAGATGAATACAGTCCGGAAGACGAAGATAAATATCTTGAAGAAATTGTGAGAAAAATTGAATCCGGGTATTATTGAGAATATCCAATTTATCTCACCCCAAACTCCTCTTCATACCGATTAAAAAATGGAAATATTTTATTTTTATCAGCTTTATTTAACAAAAATGTCAATGAAATTTCGCTTGTACCGCCAGAATCGGCGCGTAATCCAGAAACTGTAAAATCGTAGCTGTAATTAAATTGCCAGCTTTTTTTCATAAAACCCACAACAATAATTACTGCATCATACCTCAATCCGAAGTTTTGCCGAAACCATGTACCTAATGTCAATCCACGTTTTGTGGCGAAAACACCGTAATTAAATTGTTGAAACTGACCTTGTAATTGTGCAATTACCTGTGGCGAAATGTCAAACTTTTTGCGGTGGTGACCGAACAAATAAACCGGTAAGCGGGCACCAAAATGGGCTGTGTATTTTCTGTCAAGTTTTGCAACATCATCACCTCCAGTATAAAACGACTGATTTGGTTCGGTTAAATGGTGAACTGCAATCCCATAAAACAATCGTTTGCTGTACATCAAAAATCCTGTTGAAAAATCAACAAAACCATAATTGGGATCTGTCAGTGTTGCCAATTCGCCTGAGGTTCCATGATTTCCATAGTTTGGGTCGAGATTATCGGCAAAAACCAACCGGCTTGTATTTAACGAATTTTGATTGAACCCAGCCTGAAAACCACCGTGCAAACTGTAATTTTCGGAAAGTTGTATAAATACGGAATAGGATAAATTAACTTGTAATGTATTTAAAATCCCGTCAGCCTGGGCATCATTTAAAACATACCCGCCAATTCCACCCTGCAACTTTTCAACGGGCATATCAAATGCCGCGCTATAAGTTGTAAAAGCATTGTTAAACCCTTGCCATTGATTGCGGTATTGCAGTGCAATCCGTGGAATTCCTACCGACCCCGAAAAAGCTGGATTAAGGTATAACGGGTTGGCGAAAAACTGGGAAAATGAAACATCCTGGGAAAAAGCATTGCCAATAAACAATGCAAAAAAAATTATTAACCCATATTGAAATTTTTTACCCACTCTGTTTCCCAAATTAATTAGAAATCAAATATAAATCTTTAAAATCAGCTTAACTAAAACAATGAACAAAAAAAAAGGCTCCAATTTCTTGCAGCCCCTTAAAAATCTAACTAAACTAATCGCGTATAAACTAATCCTAAACTATTTCCAAATGTTATTGTCTGTCATCCAGTTTTCTAATTCTAATTCTGTATCGCTGTCCATGGCATTCAAATCCCAGATTTTCTCATTCATCATCCAGTTTTCAAGCGACATTCCAGTTTCGGTTTCTTCAACAAAATTGAAGTTTATATTCCAGGTTACTGAATTTGTCATCCAGTTTTCAAGTTCCAATGTTGCTTCAGTTTCCTGAACTAATTCTGCAAATTTTGTAGTGTTTGTGTTCCAAATTTCATCGTTTGTCATCCATTTTTCCAACTGAAGTGAAGATTCAATGGTTTCATGGCCTGAGGCTTTTATTTCTGTTCCTTCTGCTTTAACATTTCCGACTAATAATAAAAGTGCGATAAATGTACCTGCTGTTAATTGTTTCATTGTAGTTTTCATATTTTCTGTATTTTAAACGTTTCTAATTTTTTGTTCGTTGTCTTAATAGACTTTAAACTTGTACAAAGGTTACATGGAAAAAACTAAAAAAGCAGTGAAATCTTGTTAATGAAACCTAAACATCGGTAAATGGCAAAATTCTAACGGTAAAGTAAAACACCCTCTGGTATTTTATTTTCCAGGGTTGTCGGTAAATGGCGAAAAATTCCAAAGACGGCAGAACCGCTACCCGACATGGATGCATAATTAGCCCCAAAATCGTAAAGGAGCTGTTTTAATTTTGCAATTTGCGGATGTAAAAGGAACACACTTTTTTCAAAATCGTTAACAATCAGGTTCTTCCAATCTTCAACCGGAGTTTTTACAATTTCAATCAACCTGAATTTTGGATTTCGGGGAATAACATTTCTGTATGCTTCAGCAGTATTTACGGAAACATTGGGTTTTAGTATTATGATTTCATAATCAGATAGATCGAGTTCGATATCATGAAAATTATTGCCGATTCCGGTTGCAAACGTCGGTCTATTCCGAATAAAAAACGGAGAGTCGGCACCAATTTGTGCTGCATAAGATTCCAACGATTGAGATTCTATCCCAAGATCATAGAAATCGTTTAGCAATTTCAAAGTAAAGGCAGCATCTGATGAACCTCCTCCAAGTCCGGCGCCAAAAGGGATAATTTTATGCAAATGGAATTGCAGCGGTGGCAGGTCAAAATCTGTTTTTATAAGCTGATAAGCTTTCAAAATCAAATTATTTTCTGGAGCACCGTCAATTTGAATCCCTGAAATTGATAGCTGGGTTTCCCCAGCCTGGGCAAGTTCAAGCGCATCGGCCAATTTCACGGGATAGAATATGGTTTCCAGATTATGAAATCCATCTTCACGCTTTGAAACCACATTCAACCCAATATTTATTTTAGCATTTGGAAAAACTATCATTATATAGATTTATCAGTTCGAAAACGATTCATATTCTTCCGGCGAACCACAGGTACAAATTAAATTCCTGTCGCCCCAGGCATTATCGACACGGCCAACCGAAACCCAATATTTGTTGTCGCGGATCCAGTCCAACGGATAGGCTGCTTTTTCCCGTGAATAACTGTAATCCCAATTATCCGCAATAACTTTTTGCGCTGTGTGTGGCGCATTTTTCAGCACATTATCAGTTTTGTCGGCTACCCCGTTTTCAATCTCTTTTATTTCTTTATATATGTTGTTGAGCGCATCTATAAAACGGTCAATTTCCTGCTTCGACTCGCTTTCAGTGGGTTCAATCATTAAAGTACCATGCACGGGAAAAGATAATGTTGGCGCATGGAAGCCGTAATCCATCAATCGTTTGGCGATATCTTCCTCAGAAATTCCGGCAGTTGTTTTGAGATGGCGGCACTCCAAAATCAATTCGTGGGCAACTCTGCCATTTTCTCCTTTGTAAAGAATTCCGTAATTGTTCTCCAGCGCTTTTGCAATGTAGTTAGCGTTTAAAATCGCAACTTTTGTAGCATCGGTTAATCCGCTGGCACCCATCATTTTAATATATCCGTAAGTAATTGGCAGCACCGAAGCACTTCCCCAGGGAGCAGCAGAAACGGCATTGATTCCGATATGACCATTATTCATTATAGAATGCGAAGGCAAAAACTCAATTAAATGGCTGGCAACACAAATTGGCCCAACACCCGGACCGCCACCTCCATGAGGAATAGCAAAGGTTTTATGCAGGTTTAAATGGCAAACATCGGCACCGATAATCCCGGGATTTGTCAACCCGACTTGTGCGTTCATGTTGGCGCCGTCCATATAAACCTGACCGCCAAATTGATGAATCACATCGCACATTTCAATAATTGCAGATTCAAAAACCCCGTGAGTTGACGGATAAGTAACCATAAAAGAAGACAGGTTATCTTTATGCTGTTCTGCTTTTTTGCGCAAATCATCCAAACTAATATTCCCATTTTCATCGCAACTTACCACAACCACCTTCATTCCCGCGCTGATTGCACTCGCCGGGTTTGTTCCGTGTGCAGAAGAAGGTATCAAAGCAACATCTCGTTGGTCATCGCCGTGGCTCAAATGATATTTACGGATAACCATCAAACCTGCGTATTCACCGGCGGCTCCAGAGTTTGGCATTAAACTTACATCAGCCATTCCGGTAATTTCTGCCAAATCGCGGCGCAATTCTTCCATCATTTCGTGGTAACCGCGCGCCTGGTTTTTAGGCACAAATGGGTGGATGCCGTTAAATTCAATCCAACTCAAAGGCAGCATTTCAGTTGCGGCGTTCAATTTCATTGTACACGACCCCAGTGAAATCATCGAATGGGTTAGTGAAATATCCTTTTGTTCTAATCTTTTCAGGTAACGCACCATTTCAGTTTCTGAGCGGTATTTGTTAAAAACATCCTGTGTCATGAACTCCGAAGTGCGGGCAAATTTCTTGTCAATCGCAGCATCTTCCGGGTATTCGTGAATTATTTGCCAGCGTTTGTTTGCAGCTTTTGCAAATACTTCAATAATCCAGCCCATATCTTCACGGTTGGTTGTTTCATCGATGCTGATACCCACTTCACCATTTTCGAAATACCTGAAATTCATTTCAAGTTCAAGCGAAAGCCATTCAATATCCTCATGCTTCACGTGTTTTGGCAAAGCGAACCTGATTGTATCAAAATAGTTCGTATTCAGTTGTTTGTAACCTAATTTTTCAATTTCAACTGAAAGAAAAACTGCAATGCTGTGGATTCTTTCGGCAATCATTTTAATTCCTTCCGGACCATGGTAAACGCCAAAAAAACCTGCCATATTTGCCAGAAGTGCCTGAGCGGTACAGATATTCGAAGTAGCTTTTTCACGTTTAATATGCTGTTCACGTGTTTGCAAAGCCATGCGCAATGCACGGTTTCCATGTAAATCTTTTGTAACCCCGATAATCCTACCGGGCAATGAACGCTTGTAATCATCGCGCGCGGCAAAGAAGGCTGCATGCGGACCACCATATCCCATTGGCACACCAAAACGCTGACTGTTACCGAAAACAATGTCAGCACCCCACTCACCGGGAGGGGTCAAAACTGCAAGAGAAAGCAAGTCAGTTGCAACCGCAACTTTAATCTCTTTTTCGCGTGCTGATTTTACCAATTCCGAGTAATCTATAATTTCGCCATCTGAATTTGGATATTGAACAAGCACCCCAAAAACGTCATCAGTAAATTCAAATTTATCTTTTGCTTGAATTTTCAGTTTAATACCAAGCGGTTGGGCGCGTGTAATTAAAACATCGTGGGTTTGTGGCCACATTTTTTCATCTACTAAAACTGTGTTTACATTGTCCTTCACCATTTGGCGCGACCGCAGGTTCATCATCATAGTCATTGCTTCACCGGCGGCAGTAGCCTCATCGAGCAACGACGCGTTTGCAATTTCCATTCCCGTTAATTCACAAACCATTGTCTGAAAATTCAAAAGCGCTTCGAGCCTACCCTGCGAAATTTCGGCCTGATACGGTGTATAAGAAGTGTACCATGCCGGATTTTCAAGCACATTTCGTAAAATTACAGCGGGGGTAATTGTATCATAATAACCCATTCCGATGTAGGTATTGAAAACCTTGTTTTTAGAGGCCAGTTTTAATATCTCCCTGAAATACTGGCGTTCTGTTAAACCTTCTTTCATTTTCAAAGGTTCTTTCAACCTGATATTCGAGGGAACCGTTTGAGCAATCAATTCCTCCATTGAAGATGCTCCAACAAATTCAAGCATTTCCTGTATTTCATTGGCCCTTGGACCTAAATGGCGATTAACAAATTTATCGTGAGACATAGTTCTATTTTGTTTTTGAAATTATTTGCAATGTTAAAAAACCTCGTGAATTGAAAAAATGATTTTAAACCACAATCTCTGACCATTTTATTTTTTATTCAAACTGGCGAATTTTTATTCAAATTCATCATTTGTAACTGTTGTTGAATAATCCCCTTCTTTAAAAATCCAAGTTTCATTTTTTAAATAATTTCTTGTTGATTTTAAAGTGTCATTTTTAAACACAATAAAGCCATCCAAATCAAAAGTTACGTCAGCGAAATATGGGCCTTTAGAACCTTCAATCCCATGGTCATCGATAAAAAGTGTCTTTGTGGAATCTTTCTGAATTTGAAAAGTTGAATCTATCCGAAACGTCTTAACATACACATCTATTCGTCCATCTGACTTATTTGTCACGGTATAAGAATAATCATAAGCATATTCGCAACCTGACGCTATTAATAGCAATCCGAGCATAAATAAATTTGTTTTCATGTATATAAAAATTGTTAATTATAATCAACTTCAACAAAACTTTATGGTGATACTTATCTTAAGATTGATTTCACGTTAAAAACGGATTAGTCCTTTTTTCGAACCCGATTGTTGTTTCGGGGCCGTGGCCGCAATAGACTACAGTATCATCGGGCAAGTCAAACAGTTTATTTTTAATGTTTGAAATCAAAGTATCGTAATCTCCGCCGGGCAAATCAGTGCGGCCAATGCTTCCATAAAAAAGCACATCACCGGCAATCAATTTTTTATCGGGTTCACTGTAAAAAACCACGTGACCCGGAGAATGACCCGGAACGTGGATAATTTTCAATTTCGTATTCCCGAATTCCACAAATTCATTTTCAATTAAAAAAGCATCGGCTGGCGCAACAGGCTCCATATCGAACCCGAACATTTTGCCCTGATCGATTGCTTTTTCAATCCAAAATGTATCATCAGCATGAGCCAAAAACGGGATTTTAAACTCGTTACGCACAAATTCAACGCCCATAATGTGATCGAAATGGCAATGTGTATTTGTGATTTTAACTGGAGTGAGATTGTTACTTTTTATGTAATCCTTTACTTCCACATGTTCTTCTTCATAAAAAAACCCGGGATCAATAAAAATACATTCACCTGTTTCATCAGATATTATATAACTGTTTTCACCCAGCGGATTAACAACAAACTTTTCTATTTTAATCATAATCAGAAATTTACTGTTCCTTTCAACAACGGAACAAATACAAAATCACCATGCTTTTCGCTCTTGAATTCATCTTGGGAGATACGTGTTATAACAATCATTTCCTGCCGATGATCGTTACCAACAGGAATTACCATCCTTCCATTTATTGCAAGTTGGAGTTTCAAATCTTCAGGAATGTATGTAGCTCCGGCAGTTACAATTATTTTGTCGAAAGGTGCAAAATTGGGTAACCCTTTGTAGCCATCGCCAAAAAAGCATGCAGGGTTGTATCCGATTTCAGGTAGAAACTTA
>JBBQPP010000016.1:0-19940 GCA_038217255.1 Bacteroidales bacterium
ATTGTTGGGAGCCAAATCGTTTTTGTTGGGATCTACTATTCCCGCATATCCATAACCGGGACGTGTATCCTGGATACGCTCAAAATCCGTGGTTACCGCATGAATTCCATCGGGACTGAGTGCATAAATGGCAAATGGTAAAATCTTCTCTTTTTTTGTGTAAATATTAAAAAGGTGCGAAACAAACCGGTTTTCAATCCTGTCGTTCCAAATAACCAGCGAATCGCTTCCCGGAACGAACTGTAACATGCAGCCCTGTTGCCAGCCCCACGCTTTTGAAGTACCCAGTTCAATCCATTTGTCATTGTCTTTCAAATCAATCATCCCCATTTTAATTTCATCTTTTGGTTTTGGTGAGCGGCCTTCAAAATCAACTTCCATGCAAAGTACAAACCGATTTGTTGGATCAAATTGCAGTTTGTCGTAATAACCAAACCAGTGGTGTTTTGGCCCGTGTGTGATTACCCTTGCCGGAACATGTAGTTTTGAAGTTTCCAATCCGGCAATTTGGGTTTGGAACGTTTTTACGTTCTGTGATACTGGAAAATCTGAGATGAAAAGGAAGACGGAAAAGATAATAATATATTTAATCATGGATTAATATTTTAATGGTTGAGTTGTTAAAAATAGGAATTGATTTGGTTTTATTCAAGGTTTCAACGGTGAATATCAATAGCCAAAGTGTAAGGATTTTCTATCTTTGTAATTCAATAAAGGAAATAAATTATGTCATTGGTTATCGAAGAAAAGGATTTGGAAAAGTTTATCATGGTTGGCGACCGGATTTTAGTGAAACCTAAGAACCCATCGGGAAAAACCAAATCGGGGTTGTTTTTGCCGCCCACTGTTCAAGATAACGAAAAAGTGCAAAGCGGTTATATCGTGAAAGTTGGACCAGGCTATCCGATTCCCACTGCAGCTGAGGAAGATAACCAGTGGAAACCCAATGCCGATGACGTAAAATATTTACCGCTTCAAACTCACATTGGCGATTTGGCAATTTATTTAAGCAGAAATGGTCATGAAATCGAATTCAAAAACGAAAAGTATATTATACTTCCTTATTCAGCGATTTTAATGATAATCAGGGACGAAAATATGTTTGAATAGAGTTAAGTAATGACCAACTAAAAAGCCGCTTCAATTTTGCTGAAACGGCTTTTTTTATATTCAGTTTAAAAATTACCCCTTGAACTCTTTACAAGCCATATAAATCCCTTCGAACAATTCTTCAACATATTTTGCAGCAATACCCGAATAAGCAATCCGAAGCAGGTTGCCAAGGCTTATAACGCCAATACTGTATTTTTCGATTAAAATTTTACGCAACTTCTCGGCATCCAATCCTTCAGCCAATTTAATACACATAAAATAGCCCGAATTGTAAGGCAATGCAGTGAAATAGGTAAGGTATTTTTCGTTTTTCAGTACATTTTTTACTGCGTCGTAGCGTTCCTTCATGATTTTGTATTTTGCAGCTTTTTGCGCATCGTAATCAGGGCTACTGTACGCTTCCATCAACAGCGACTGTGAAATGTTGGCTGCATTTGAAATATTTCCACGGATAGCGCCGGCAGTTTTTGATTCGAGTGCGCCGTACAATTCAGCATCTCCGACTTTAGTTCCATACGTCATAAATCCAACCCTGAAGCCCCAAACATAATCTTCTTTTGTTGGACCATCAATTTTAATAGCCAGTACATTTTCATGCAATTGGCTCAATTCAACAAAAATACTTTCAGTGGCAACTCCTTCTTCATAACCAAGTCCAAAGTAGGCGTCATCAATAAAAAGTACAATTTTATTGCCTTTTTCAGCAGATGCTTTAATAATTTTTACCATCGCATCTTGTTCGGGCTGAGTAGGAGTGTAACCAGCCGGGTTGTTAGGGAAATTCAATATCATAATTTTTTTGCCAATCCCACCTTCGTTCAATTTCGCTTCAAAAGCTTCGAGATCGAGTTTCCCGTCTTTAAAAAGATTGTATTTAACAAGCAGTGATCCGTAAGAATGCGTGAGCGTTAGCGTGTAATTTCCCCAAAACAAATCGGGAACAATTACTTTATCCTTTTCATCACAAAACATGTAACCAGCCATGCTAATCCCGTGGGTTAAAGCATTTGTAACAACGGGTAAGCTAATTTCAGTTGAACCCAGTGAAGGATTCTTTTTATAAATCATGCTTTTCCATTTGGCGCGAATGTCTGGACGTCCGTAACTGGGTGCATAAGGAAAAATTAAGTTTGGGCTCAAACTAACTTGTGATGCAAGCGCTTCAAGGCGCATTGGCGATCCGTCGTCTTCTACCGCTGCGCCAATTGTAGCATTTATTTTTGTGCTTTTTGCTTCGGCAGTTTGACCTAAAATACCCTTCTTGGGGAAATAAATCTCTTTTCCCCTTTCCGAAAGGAGTTCGAAAACTACACTACTTTTTTCCTGGATAATTTTGTTGAGTTCCTCAGCATGTGGATTCATGCAAAAACGATTTTAATTTTATAATTACTTTATCGCGTGCAAGATAGAAAACATGAAAATACAAACCATAAGATTGATGCTGTTTTATTTGAAATCTCTTTAAATAGCTAAGAAATTGGTTCGAAAATAAAAAAATGACATTACAAATATTGCAAAACGCCAACGATTACAAAAAAGCCATACAATGCTACAAGTCCGGCAGCAAGGATGACCCACTGGTAACTTTTTTTATTTTTTATATCGAGAAAGATTGCGGGGATTGCAATTATTGCAGAAAAAACAAAACTCAAATAAGCGGGTAATAATCTTGCTTGAAATGGTATCTCTTCAACAGTTTCGCCATCCAATTCTTTGTCGGCTATTTCGCCGGGTGTGAGAAATTCGCCACCTGCCAAATAACCGCCAGAAATGATAATTAATGAATAAATTCCCAAAAGAATAAAAATGACTGCTCCAATAATCCGGAAAGCTTTTTTCTTTTCGATCCAGCCATAAACCGCAACAAATACTGCGGCAAAAATAAACCACTGGGGTAATGTGTATAATAATGTGTCGTTCATCTGCTGTTTATTTAATGTGAACAAAGTTGGCATTTTTTCGCGCATGTTGAAATTTTATTTTCGAGGGGCTGCAAAAAAGTTAATTTTGGCTTTTCTTTAAATTAGAAATACAGGAAACGTGAAAGAACTTACTATAAATCCGAAGGCAAAAGCTTTGATTTTCGATTTGGACGGTACACTCGCCGATACAATGCCTATCCATTTTTTAGCTTATAAAAATATTTTGGTTGAATATGGAATTCATTTCACCCCTGAACTATTTGCGAAATTGGCCGGAATCCCTGCTGTTGGCACCATTGAAAAACTGAATGAATGGTTTGGCACAAAAATGAATGCCAAAGAAGTGGGTCATCAAAAAGAGGGAGAATACGAAAAAATCATGTACAAAATGAAACCGATTACTCCGGTTATGGAGTTGGCAAAAAAATACCAGGGTATTTTACCAATGGCGGTTGGAACCGGCGGTTACCGACGTTTGGCCTGGAAAACAATGGATATTTTGGGCCTCGATAAGTATTTTGATATTTTGGTATCGACAGAAGACGTTGCCCGACCAAAACCCTTCCCCGATACTTTTTTGAAATGTGCTGAATTGATGGGTGTTGAGCCAGCCCTTTGCGAAGTTTTTGAGGATGCTCAATTGGGAATCCAGGCCGCGGAAGCTGCCGGAATGATGGCGACATTGGTTACCGATTTTTACGAAGTTACAATAGGTCAGGAGATATAGAAATTACAACCGAATAACAAAATGAAAACTAAAAAAGCGATACTGTTGACATTGGCAGTTTTACTGGCCAGCATTCTGATAAGTGCCATTATTGGTACTTTTGCCGAATTTGGATATAACAAAAAAAGAAACCTCACTGTGGCATTTTATAACGTTGAAAACCTGTTCGACACAAAAAACACACCCGGAGGAAATGATGCTGAATTTACACCAGATGGAAAAAATAAATGGACAGAAGAAAGATACCTTAAAAAACTGGACGATATTTCGAAAGTACTTGCTACTATCAATAAAAATGAGCTGCCCGAAATCATAGGTTTATGCGAAATTGAAAACAGGGAAGTACTTGACGATTTGGTAAGAACCAAACTTTTATCAAGTGGGAAATACAAAATAGAACAGTTCGAAAGCCCTGATTTCAGGGGGATTGACTGCGCATTGCTGTATCGCCCAGATGAATTTGAAGTAATTAAGAGTTTACCTATAAAAGTTGTTTTTGACGATGATCTTAAATTCACAACCCGCGATATTCTTTATGTAAAAGGCGAAACAAATAACGGTGAGGAATTCCACATTTTTGTAAATCATTGGCCATCACGGATTGGAGGTTTGGAACAAACTGAGCCCAAAAGAGTTGCAGTTGCAAGTTTGTTGAAAAGTAAAATCGATTCAGTTCAAAATTCAAACCCTAACGCAAATATTTTAATTATGGGCGATATGAATGATGAACCATCGAATAAAAGCATAAATGAAGTTTTACAGGCTCAAAGTCCCGAAGTTGAAAATGCTGCAATGGTAAATCTAATGTATCCAATTCATAAAAATAAACTTGGCTCATACAATTATCAAGGCAACTGGAATATGCTCGACAATATTATCGTTTCTTCCAACTTGCTTGATAATAAAGGTTTTAAGTGTAAGGAAATGCAAGGTTTTGTGTTTCACGAACAATGGATGGAATATGAAAACAAAGGAGAAATGTCGCCAAACCGCACTTATGGTGGCCCAAATTATTACGGTGGGGTCAGCGACCATTTCCCTGTGTATATCCAACTACAACGATAAATATGGTTAATGGAAACCTCTGGTAATGAGGTTTTACCAAGCCAAATCATTGCAGATATTTTGTTCAAAAGTTTTTTCCACGCTGATTTGCATCCGTCCGTCACTTAATTTTTTCGATTTAATTTTTGCATCCTGTTTCGGTTCGCCTAAATAATTACCGTTTGCATCGAATTTAGTTGAATATGATGAATTTTCCCAATCATTTTTCCATAAAAGGCGAAGTTCATAATCTTCATTTGGTAAGCCAAGATAATCAACGATTCCGCCTTTCATATTTATTTCCTGCCAGGTTTGGCCGTTTTTCAGTTTTACCTGTGCGCCATAAGTTGGTGCAATTGCAAGTTCCTTATTGTCTTTGCACAAAGCTTTTAAAATTATTTGATATTGCTGATAACCTGAAGCAGGAGTGATATTTACATCATAATTTCCGCTGCAGAAATTGTTAATTTCCAAGGGGGCTATCTGGTTAAACGAAGGATTGTTGTTTCTGAAAACCAGTTCAACTGCCTTTGCCGGAACATTCTCAACAACAAATGTTTGAGGGAAATTACCCTTAAAACCGATGGAAGTAATTAACTTATTGTCTTTATCAAAAACATCAGCATCTATTGAAAAACTCGAAATCACATTCGCCTTGAATGTTATGCTGCTCCCGGTTTTACACAACTCTTCCTCCGAAACGGTGGCAAGTTTATAACTGAAATTTAAGGAAGTATTGGTTAAAGTAGTCCCCAAAATATTCCAATGGTTATTTTCAAATTGAACGAACCCTAAAATTAAGGGCATAAAATCTTCTGTTTTTCTGCAAACCGAAGTTATTTTCCCCCCATTTAAATTGGCCACTTCCTTTGATGCCACGAGCATTTTTGTGAGTGTTCCGGTTTCTAATTTATGAAAAAGTGCATTTCGTATGCTGCCCCCAAAATCTACAACATCAACCCCTGCAGGATAACTTGTGAATTTTGATACCGAAACCTTGATGAAATTTTCAGGATCGTTTGAATAAGCCAGAAATGCTTCGGTTTTACTACTAAAAAGTGGCGTACCTGCTTTGTCCCTGAATTTCATTAAATCATCAATTGTAAACGAGTGGTCAATGCTATAAGGAGTTTCAACACTTGCCGATTTGAGCCCAACAGGAGGGGCCATAAAATGAAACACCGTATCGCCATCGCCAAAATCAACGTGCCCTGTTAAATCAGTATCCTCTTCATCGGTTTTTTTTGAAAGCGAAAGTTCGAATGTTTTTAACCCTTCGCTATTCAAACTAATTCCCTTTGATAATGAATTGTAACCTTCAATATCCACATTTACCGAAAACTCGAAAGGCGAACTGGCAGATATATTAATATTAGGATCGATTGTCAATTCCAACTGCCCTTCGCTAGTTTCATATTTTTCATTTTTTTCTCCGGTGAATGAAACGATATCGTTTGCATTTTTCCCAGAAAACTGAACTTTGGCGTTAGCATTTATTATTTCACCGGTTTTGGCATTCACCAATTTATAGGTCATACGGGTATGGAAAAAATTGAAATCCAGGATCACCAGATTTATATCCTCTCCGGTTTCTTTATTTTCCAAAGGGTTCGAGAAATAATCGGAACACCCTGACAATGAAATAAATATTAAGGCCAAAGTAATTAATGCTAATTTTTTTGTTTTCGATATTGTATTCATGATTGTGAAATTTAATATTCAAAGTTTATTAAAAGAGTTTTATTGCAAGATTTAATTTTAAAACAGGATAAAATTTATATTGTTCCAGCTGATTTTCAAAAATTTCTTTTTGTCCGTGTGCCGGATCAGCTGTTGGAGCAAGCAAACCTGTCGCTTCAATTTCTATTTCAGGCGAACCCATATAAAACATGCCAATTTCAGTGTTAAATACTACGCGTTTATTTTCCCCGAAAAAAGCACGGAACCCAATTCCTGCGTACGGGGAAACTTTCATTCCAGGCTTTATGCTAAATTTAAAATCGCCCACCATCGAAGCCGGAATGGTAATATCGCCATATTCAAGGTCACTGGCCGCATGTCCTGTAATTTTCGGGTTAAAATCATTAAACAGGACTCCGGATGAAACATATAAATTCCGGGTGAAATTAAAATCACCAAGCAAAGAGATTCCACCGGTTTTGTAATCAAACGTTGCATCATAATCGATATCACTTTCGTTAAAGCTGTAATCGCTTGAAAAATTTAATGTTTCGTAGCTGGCTTTTATGGTAAACTGTTTATTAAAAATGTATTTTATTTCGCCACCAAAACCATTTGTCGAAATTTGTCCTCCCAGATACAATCCTTTTAAATCAACAGAGCTTTTTCCTAACGGTATTTCTTCTTGAGCCAAAAGGACAAAAGAAGAGGTCGTAAGTATGAAAATCAAACTTAAGATTTTGGGTCTTTTCATATTTATTAATTTAAATCTAATTTAGCGTCCAACTAAATGAACGACGAAAGTACAAATTTAGGTTTAAAAGGAAAATAATTTGTGTGCATTTTTGCTGATTTATACTCAGTTAAATGCCTAATTTTTTTATCGGAAGAAATTTCAATGACGAATTCTTTTGGAATTTTAGAAAATATATTATGAAGTTCAGAGTTGTTTCGGATTACAAACCAACGGGCGATCAGCCGGGAGCAATAGAGCAGTTGGTGGAAGGAATTGAGCGCGGCGATCGTTTTCAAACCTTACTTGGCGTTACCGGTTCGGGAAAGACTTTTACCGTTGCAAATGTGATTGAGCGGGTTGAACTGCCTACCTTGGTTTTGAGCCACAACAAAACTTTGGCTGCCCAGTTGTACGGCGAAATGAAACAGTTTTTTCCCGAAAATGCTGTCGAGTATTTTGTTTCTTACTACGATTATTATCAACCCGAAGCTTATTTACCAACTACTGACACTTACATTGAAAAAGACCTTTCAATAAATAAGGACATTGAAAAATTGCGGTTGAGCGCTACCTCGGCTTTGCTTTCCGGTAGGCGCGATGTGATTGTTGTTTCGTCGGTTTCATGTTTGTACGGAATTGGAAATCCAGAGGATTTTCATGCCAACGTAACAGGAGTAAAATTGGGTGAAAAAATCCCGAGAAATGCAATGCTTCGTAAGTTGGTGGATGCCTTGTATTCAAGAAGCGAGGTCGATTTCCAGCGTGGGAATTTCAGGGTGAAAGGCGATACTGTGGATATTTTTCCGGCTTATGCCGATGAAGCAATCCGGATAGTTTTTTTTGGTGACGAAATCGAAGAAATTTCAGTTTTTGATCCTGTTTCGGGGCAAAAACTAAGGAACATGGACGAGGCAGTTATATACCCGGCCAATATTTTTGTAACCACCAAAGAGCGAATGAATTCAGCCATCCATAATATCCAGGACGATTTGGTTAAGCAGGTTGAATACTTTAAAGAAATAGGAAAACCGCTTGAAGCAAAACGTATTTTGGAGCGAACCGAATTTGATATGGAAATGATGCGCGAACTTGGTTACTGCCCGGGTATAGAAAACTATTCACGCTACTTTGATGGAAGGAAACCGGGAACCCGACCGTTTTGTTTACTCGATTATTTCCCCAACGATTTTCTGTGCGTTATCGACGAAAGCCATGTTACAATTTCGCAAATCCGCGCCATGTATGGTGGCGACAATTCACGGAAAATGAACCTTGTGGAATTTGGTTTCCGCTTACCAGCTGCCATTGATAACCGCCCGTTGAAGTTTGAAGAATTTGAAGGCGTTGTGAACCAAACGGTTTACGTAAGCGCAACACCTGCCGATTATGAACTCGAAAAATGCGAAGGTGTTGTTGTTGAACAAATTATCAGACCAACAGGTTTGCTCGATCCTCAAATTGACGTTCGCCCAAGTACCAACCAAATAGATGATTTGATGCACGAAATTAATCTTCGGGTAGAAAAAAATGAACGCGTTTTGGTAACTACTTTAACAAAACGTATGGCGGAAGAATTATCGAAATACCTTTCAAATATGGGGGTTAAAACCCGTTATATCCATTCGGATGTTGATACAATGGAACGTGTTGAAATTATGGAGCAGTTGCGAAAAGGGGTGTTTGATGTGTTGGTTGGCATAAATTTACTGCGTGAGGGTTTGGATTTACCCGAAGTTTCATTGGTAGCAATTTTGGATGCTGACAAGGAGGGATTTTTACGGTCAGAAAGGTCGCTCACACAAACTGCAGGCCGTGCTGCCCGAAACCTCAACGGAATGGTAATTATGTATGCCGATAAAATTACCAACTCGATGCAAAAAACCATTGATTCAACTAATTACCGGCGTGAAAAACAATTGAAATACAACATCGAAAACAATATTACGCCAACACAAATTATAAAACCAACCCGTGAAATAATAGGTTACCAATACCGCAGTGACAAACAAACTGAATACGCCGGAGGAATTATTATGCCTGATATTGCAGCCGATCCTGTTATTCAATATATGAGTATTGAAGGCCTGGAGAAAACCATCGAAAACACAAAAAAACAAATGAAAGCCGCTGCCAAAGAACTCGATTTTATTGAAGCTGCGCGACTGCGCGACGAAATGTTCGCGTTGCAGAATTTGTTATCAGAAAAAAAGGCGAAGATTAACCCAAAATAATATCAGCGTCAATCTTTAGTTCAGTTTGAATTAACAGGTAAATACTCTTCTTCATATTCAGCTACTATATCTGAAAGTAAGTCAAGTTCAATGTAATTTTTGTCGTATTCAGGAGTTTTATTATCCACAATCTGTAAAAGTTCGTCAATCCTTTCTATTGACTTTTTGTATTGAATTTCAGTATTTATTTTTGCCATTGTTTAACATTTTCAGGATTGTAAAGATAATCCAATTTTAGCACTGCGGGAAAAAGGTGCAGCGCACCGATAATATTTGTAGAAAAACATTAGCGAAAGTTTAAGGAAAGGTGCAGCGCACCGAAATATTTTTGGTTTCGGTGCGCTGCACCTTTTCAAAAAGTACTAATCATCTGGCTACAAATATTTCGCGGCTATGCCGCTTGAAATGCATTTTTGTAACATTTCACAACCACAATATTTCTGAATTAACAATTAAATGTAATTTTACACCCGATTATTTTTTAAAAAATGAAGGAACTCGCTTTAAAAATATATACACTCTCGCATGAATTGATTTTAAATCCCCGGGCATTTTGGCGTTTGCATGCTGTTTCTAAAGAAAGCAGGGATGACCTTTTAAAAAATCTTTTATTGCCACTTTTAATCGTTGTTTTGGGCGCGGTTTTTCTTGGAGAGTTTTTCCGCAGTGACTATTTTCGGATTTGGGTGGCCACACTTTGGGTAATCCGCGAAGTTGCATTGTTTGCTGCGCTATATTTTGTTGGCGTTTACGGAACCAATGCCTTGATTAAATATCTTGGCTACGAAGAAAAAACTGCGGCATTAGAAAAACTTGTTGCCTATTCGTTGGTGCCTTTTTTGTTGGTTTCAATAATAACCGGCATCTTTCCTTTCTTCTATTTCCTTGATATTTTCGGGATTTATGGATTTTACATTTTTTTAATGGGCGGAAGAAGGTTGCTTCAATTTCCGAAAGAACAACGTGACAGCTTAATTCTGAAAATTATTGTTGCCAATTGGATTATTTTCGGCATATTGAGCTTTTCAACAGCTAAATTGTTAATGTTACTTGATAAATGACACATCAAACTTCAGATATCCGCATAAAAAACCGAAAGGTAACTTTTGAATACGAACTTATTGAAAAGTTTGTCGCCGGGATAAAACTGACCGGCACTGAAATTAAATCCATCAGGGGTGGAAAAGTAAACTTGACCGAATCATATTGTCAGTTTTATGGTGGTGAATTGTTTGTAAAAAACATGCATATTTCGGAGTACGATTTTGGCTCCAGCAACAACCATGAAGCCCTCCGCGACCGCAAACTATTGCTCAACCGCAAAGAACTGACAAAACTCGAAAAGAAAGTAAAAGAATCAGGTTTAACTATTGTGTGTGTAAAACTCTTTATCAACGACCGTGGTTTAGCAAAACTGGAAATTGCACTTGCCCGTGGTAAAAAAACCTACGATAAACGCGAATCGCTAAAACTGAAAGACTCAAAACGCGATATGGATCGGGCGATGAGAAACTGAGTTTAAGGTTCAAAGTTCAATTCCGATATCGGGACAAAGTTTCGGGTTCAAAAATGGTTCCAGGTTGCAGGTTTTTTCAACTTTGTGCTTACAACTTCCCGCTTCCAACTTTCTTCTCCTGTCTCCCGTCTTCGGTCTTCCGACTTTTTCAAACCACCTCCATATTCTCTCCCGGAATAATTTCCTCCCCTTTATACCTCAACAACAAATTCGCCACCGCCAGTGTATCCTTTTCGCAATAGCGTACAATCCTGTCTAAATTGTTGTCCTCCCAATAAACCTTGCCCACCTGGCTTCCATCGATATCGTCTTTTGGGGTTGGGATATTGAAAAGTTCGCACAACAACGAAAGCGAAGTATAATGTTTGTAATCGCCAAATTTCCAGAGTTGAAGTGTGTCGAGCAGTTGATCTTTGATTTCCCAGGGTTTGGTACCGGCAATATCCAATATTTTTGGCAAGTTCAACCCATGAATAATTGCACGCCTGGCAATATACGGAAAATCAAATTCTTGCCCATTATGTGCGCAGAGCTTGCGTTTTCCTGCTTTCATGAATTTTTGGAGGGTCTGGAAAAAGTTGTGGATCAGGATTTTTTCATTTTCATCGTAAAAGGATTTTACCCTGTAAAATTTACCCCCTTCTTTTTTTGTAACGTATCCCATCGAAATGCAGATAACCCGACCAAATTCGGCATAAATTCCTGCACGGTTATACAAATCCTCGGCAGTTTCGCCTTCTTTTAACTGGGGCTTCATTTTATGTTCCCATAACTTTTGCCAGGTTTCCGAAAGTTTCCCAAACTCAGGGGCAATCGGTGCAGTTTCAATGTCGATAAAAAGGACTTCGTCAATGTTTAAGTCGTTCAGCATGATGCAGTTATTTAAGGATTTGATTAATGTGGTTGGTAAGTATTTGAATGGCAATCTGGTTTTTCCCGCCTTGTGGGATAATAATGTCGGCAAACCGTTTTGTGGGCTCAATAAATTGCAGGTGGCTGGGGCGGACCGTTTTTTCGTAACGCTCCAAAACTTCATTTACGTTTCGCCCACGTTCCTGCATATCGCGATAGATTACGCGCGATAAACGGAGGTCGGAATCACAATCAACAAAAACTTTAATGTCCATTAAATCGCGTAGTTTTGCATTTGTTAAGCATAAAATTCCTTCAATAATAAGCACTTCACGGGGTTTAATCAATTTTGTTTCTTTTTCGCGGGTGCAGGTAATAAATGAATAAACCGGTTCCTGGATTGAAATCCCTTTTTCGAGCTTTTTTACGTCTTCAATCATCAATTCGAACTCAATGGCATCAGGATGATCGTAGTTTTTTTTTCTTCGCTCTTCAAGACTTAACTCCTTGTTGTCGAAGTAGTAAGAGTCGTGCGAAAGCACATTTACCTCGCCCCTTGGGAATTGTTGCTGAATTTTTCGCACCACAGTAGTTTTTCCCGATCCTGTTCCCCCCGCAACGCCAATTATAAGCATAATTCAAAATATAATTTAGGTACTACTGCAAACTTAGTAGAAAGAATTAATATAATTGTTTTATATCATCAGTTTTGAAACACCAAAATTCAAGTATCAAAAATCAAACAAAAAATCAAATGATAAATATTTAAATCCAAAACTGTTTGAAATATTGGATTTTGTATCTTGATATTTTTTGGAGTTTTGCATTTTGTTATTTGTGATTTTTAGGAGCGAGGGATTGAGAAATTCCAAAATACTTTGTGTCATTATTATCATTTATTTCAGGTTTTTTAGGTTGATAGTTGGAATATACAACGCAGAAAACTTACTTTTGTACTTGTAAAAATACAAGATAAACGATATAAAAATCAGGTTTTAATGATAAATCACGTAGTTCTTTTTAAACTGAAAGATTACTCAACCGAGGAAAAATCGCGGATTATTGCCGAAATGAAATCGCTTTTGGACGGGTTAAGTGGTAAAATCGACGAATTAAAATATATTGAAGTCGGTGTGAATTATGAGTTAGAAACTAAAAGTTTTGATTTGGCTTTGATAACACATTTCAATTCAATCGAGGATTTGGACAAATACCGTGTTCATCCTGAACACAAAAAAGTTTTAGCCCGTTTTACCGATTTTAATCTCGATCGCGCGGCAGTGGATTTTGAGTTTTGAAGAAAGTCGGAAGTCAGAAGTACGAAGTTGGAAATTCTGCAACTTTGTCCCGATAGCTATCGGGATTGAACCCGGAACAAATAATAATTAATTAATAATCAATAATCATTCATAAATGAACACCTTATATCCAATAAAATTCGAACCCATTTGCCTCGAAAAAATTTGGGGCGGAAACCGTTTAAAAACCCTGCTACATAAAAAGTATGATTCAAAAAATTGTGGTGAAAGTTGGGAAATTTCAGGGGTTGAAGGAAATATTTCGGTGGTTGCCAATGGTTTTTTAAAAGGGAACGATTTAAGCGAACTCATGGAAATATACATGGGTGATTTGGTTGGTGACAAGGTTTATGAACAATTTGGCACAGAATTTCCGTTGCTTATTAAATTTATTGATGCACAGGATGATCTTTCAATTCAGGTACATCCAAACGACGAATTGGCAATGGAGCGCCACAATGCTTTTGGAAAAACCGAAATGTGGTATGTTGTGGATGTTGCAAAGGGAGCTTTAATTAACTCTGGCTTTAACCAACCGGTTGACAAAAAAAAATACCTTGAATACCTTGAAAATGGAAATTTAATCGACTTGCTGGAATACGATGAGGCAAAAGTTGGCGATGTGTTTTTTATTCCCGCTGGCCGTGTTCATGCAATCGGCAAAGGTTCGATGGTTACAGAAATTCAGCAAACTTCAGATGAAACCTATCGTATTTTCGATTACAACCGAAAAGATGAAAAAGGCAACTTAAGGGAACTGCATACGGAACTTGCATTGGACGCCATCGATTTTTCATATCTCGATGATTACAAAACTAAATACGCCGCTGTACCTAACAAATCCACCGAAATTGTAAGTTGCAAATATTTCACTACAAATATTTTGGAGTTCGATAAAACCATCGAAAAGGATTATTTCCAAATCGATTCGTTTGTGATTTATATTACGCTTGAAGGTAATTTTGAAATAGAAACCGAAGCCGGGACAGAAAAAGTTAGTAAAGGAGAAACGGTTTTGATACCTGCAAACATTGATCTTTTGAAAATAAAACCCATAAACGGGAAAGTAAAATTGCTCGAAGTTTATATCAAATAAATTATTTTGCCTCTATGGAAATTAAAGAAGCTCGTTTTGTAATGAGCAATACAGATGTTAAAAAATGCCCGGAGCCCGACAAGCCTGAATATGCTTTTATTGGCCGGTCGAATGTGGGCAAATCATCGTTGATAAACAGGCTAACAAACAAAAAATCGTTGGCAAAAATTTCAGGAAACCCAGGGAAAACACGTTTGATTAACCACTTTTTGATTAACGAAGAATGGTATTTGGTCGATTTGCCCGGCTATGGTTATGCTGAAGTTCCAAAAAAAGAACGTTTAAAATGGGAACAATTTCTGAAAAGGTACATCTTACAACGCGAAAATTTATATTGTTTGTTTGTTTTGGTCGATTCGAGGCATGAACCGCAAAAACCTGATCTGGAATTTATGGAATGGCTTGGTATCAGCGAAGTACCGTTTACAATTGTTTTTACAAAAATCGATAAACTGAAACCTGAAGAACTGAAATTGAAACTGAAAAAATACGAAGAAAAAATGTTCGAAACCTGGGAAACAATGCCCGGTTATTATGTTTCGTCAGCTGAAAACGGTGATGGAACTGCCGAAATACTTGGGTTTATTGAACTTTTAAATAAAGGGGAACAGTAGTTTTCATTCCAAAAATAACTCATGGAATTAGAAGAGTTAAAAACAATTTAAAAACTAAAGTTGTTAACTTTGTCGCGATTTAATCTGAAAAAATCATCAAAAATGGCCAAAAATCATAAATCAATAAAAATTTTCGGTTGCAGGGCTTCACAATATTTAGCTGAAAAAATTTGCGATAGTTTGGATATCGATCTTGGAAAATCTTCCTGCCCGGTATTTGCTGATGGCGAATTTGAGCCATGTTACGAAGAAACTATAAGAGGTTCACATGTTTTTATCATCCAGTCAACACCACCACCGGCCGATAATTTGCTTGAGCTTTTATTGATGATTGATGCAGCCAAACGTGCAAGTGCTTATAAAGTTATTGCTGTAATCCCATATTTTGGTTACGCACGGCAGGACAGAAAAGACAAACCCCGTGTTTCGATTGGTGCGAAATTAGTAGCCGATTTGCTGTCAGCCGCCGGAGTTGACAGGATAATTACAATGGACCTGCACGCCGATCAGATACAGGGTTTTTTCAATGTACCTGTCGATCATCTTTATGCTTCGGCACTTTTCGTCCCTTATATTGAAAAAATGGGGCTTGGAAACATTGTTGTCGCATCGCCGGATGTTGGTGGTACAAAACGGGCCAATACTTATGCTAAAATGTTGGAGACTGACATGGTAATTTGCCATAAAACCCGTTCAAAGGCAAACGAAGTGGGCAGCATGACAGTGATTGGCGATGTGGTTGGCAAGGATGTAATTATTGTTGACGACATGATTGACACTGCCGGAACAATTTCAAAAGCTGCCAACCTTATGAAAAATGTTGGGGCGAAAAGTGTAAGGGCTTTTGCGGCACATGGCGTACTTTCGGGGCCGGCCGTTGAACGAATTGAAAAATCGCAGTTGGAAGCTGTTTATTTTACTGATTCCATTCAAAATAACAAACTGCACAGTGATAAAATCAGGTATATTTCTGTTGCCGAGGCTTTTGGGCAGGCAATCGGGAGGGTCTATAAAAATCAGTCTATAAGTTCGCTTTATTACAAGTAATTTATATATTTGCACCGCTTTTTCCACAGGCAAGCGCATTGTTACTTATGCATGCTGTTAGTCCCGATGTTTCGGGAAGGACTGAGTACCATAATTGTTAACGTAAAAAAATAAAAATGAAAACATTAGTAGTAAAAGGGCAAAAAAGAGAATCCCTTGGTAAAAAAGATGCCAAATCGCTTCGTTCACGGGATTTGGTTCCTGCAGTTTTGTATGGCGTTGGCGAACCAGTACATTTCTCGTTACCATTCAGCGAAATGCGGCAGGTTGTTTATTCGCCCGGTGTATTTTTAATCGATGTGGATATTGATGGAACTGTTTATCATGCAATGATGCAAGATATTCAATGGCACGCTGTTGAAGAGCAAATTTTGCATATAGATTTCCTGAATATCGAAGAGGGCAAAAAAATAAAAATCGATGTTCCTGTTAAAGTTACAGGTTTGGCAAAAGGTATCAAAGCCGGGGGAAAATTAAAAACCAATTTGCGCCGTTTGAAAGTAAAAGCATTAGCAAAAGACCTTCCTGATAATATCGAAATCGATGTTACAAACTTGGCAATCGCTCAAAGTATTAAAGTTGGTGATTTGTCGTTGAAAAATATCGAATTACTTGACAAAAAATCAAATGTGGTTGTTTCTGTTAATATTACAAGAGCGGCAAGATCGGCTGCAGGTACGGAAGTCGAAGGAGAAGAGGAAGAAGAAACCGTAACTGAAGAAACTGCAAACGAATAAAAGATTATTTCTGTGAAGTACTTAATTGCCGGACTAGGTAATATAGGAGCAGAATATAAAAATACACGCCATAATATTGGCTTTCAAATATTGGATGCTCTTGCCGGAGCGTCCAATATTAGTTTTAATGACAAGCGTTATGGTTTTGTGGCCGAGTATAAATACAAAGCCCGTACTTTTATTTTGCTGAAACCTACTACTTACATGAATTTAAGTGGCAGGGCAGTGGCTTATTGGCTGCAAAAAGAAAGCATCGAATTATCGAACCTGCTTGTTTTGGTCGATGATTTGGCATTACCTTTTGGAACTATTCGCGTTCGTGCAAAAGGAGGAGCAGGCGGCCATAACGGGCTTGAAAACATAAATCAGGTACTTGGCCGCAACGATTATGCACGGCTGAGGTTTGGAATTGGTGATAATTTCCACAAAGGGTTTCAGGTTGATTACGTTTTGGGCGAATGGGACAGGGAAGAAGCAAAAGAACTTCCCGAAAAAATAGATAGTTGTATCGAAATTATAAACAGTTTTGGAACGATTGGAACCGAGCGTACCATGAATTTTTTCAATAAAAAATAATGATATGGCCGAAGATGTGCGTGTTGATAAATGGTTGTGGGCGGTGCGGATTTATAAAACCCGCAGCCAGGCTACCGAAGCGTGTAGGAAAGGCCATGTTTCTATTGGCAATGTACCTGTAAAGCCTTCAAGGGCGGTGCATATTGGCGATGTTGTGAAGGTCAGGAAATCTCCGGTAGTACGCAGTTTTAAAATTATTGAACTGGCCGGAAAAAGAATGTCAGCGAAATTGACAGCAGATTTTTTGGAAGATGTAACACCGCCCGAAGAACTTGAAATTCAGGAAATGCAAAAAAATATGCGCTGGATAACCCGCGATCGGGGAACCGGACGGCCAACAAAAAAAGATCGCCGCGAGTTGGATGATTTTTTTGATATATAAAGAGTTTAAAGTTTAAGGTTCAAAGTTTAAAATTTAAAGTTTTGGACATCTTTAAACATTAAACTCAAAACTTTAAACTTCTTTTATGCTTACTGCACAACAAAAACGAAAGGAAAATATTGCCGAATACATTTTGTATTTGTATCAGATCGAGGATTTAATCAGGGCATTTCAATTCAATAATTCAACTATTGAAGCAAACTTGGTTTCACAATATCAGGCTAAAGATGAAACCAAACAGGAAATATTGGAATGGTATAAAAACCTGGCTGTCATGATGGAAAAAGAGGGGGTTCAGGAAAAAGGACATTTGCAGTTTTTAATTAACCTGATAAATGATTTAAACGAACTCCACCTGAAACTGATGGATTCAGGAATTGACAAAGCGTATGTCAGCGAATTTCAATCCATTTCGGGTTTGATAACCGAATTGAACATGAAAGTCAATACCATAAAAAATGATGTGCAAACCAGTTTTGATGCTGTCTATGGTTTTCTTCTTTTGAAAATGCAAAAAAAGGAAATAACCGATGAAACTACCGAAGCCATAAAAAGGATAAGTAATTGGTTGGGATTTCTATCAAAATTGTTTAAGGATTTTGAATCGGGTGATTTAGAATTTGAATAATGATTGAAACTGGGGCCAGGTTACAATATTTTTGAAAAGTGTTTTCGCGCTAAAGATATTTGAAGAAGGATTGCAGAATGGTTTTAATTTTAAATCCTGCAGCTTTCCCTTTTTCCAAACCATCGATAGCGATTTTTTGCCACCCAGCGATAGATTCTATCCCGGATTATTTTCGGGATAAATTTTATAAAACTAAGTGATTTCCAGGGAAAATTAAGCATTACTGCAATTTCAACGGTGGCATCTGATTCAAAATAAACACGGTTTGATTTAATCAGTAAAACTGAATCTGTATCGGCTGGAATTTGATATTTGTGGACAAGCAATTTGCCCGTATCCGACTGCAACGGAATAAAACTGAATTGTTTTTTCTTGTCATGTTTCAACAAAAAATCAACCGTGCCGTTGCACAAATTGCAAAATCCGTCAAATAAAATTACGGGTTGTTCTTCTTCCATATTTTTATAACAAACAAAAACAGGAAGTTGCCATATAAAATCCCTATTTGTTGGTGTTAAAATCGGTAATCAGACCTTCGGTGAGCCAATTGGCAACTGCTTGTCGGTTGTCGGCAATAATTAGCCGCTTGATATCGCGATCGTGGTTAATGTTTGCCAATTCAATATATACTCCTGCCGGATATGTATTTTTTAGTACGTACAAATTTCGTGATGAAACCGTGCCCTGATAACCACGCCCAGGTTGGTGTAGGTTGTATTTATTGTGGAAGGTCCGTTGGAGGGTTGTGGCCGCCTTTTTCCCCGTTGTGCTTTGGATGTCGTGGTAAAAAAAGATATCGATGTTTTCGCCTTTGCTGCGCGAATCAACGTGTATGATAATTACCCGTTGAAAAGCATTCCTGTTTTGTTTGTACAATTTATTTGTGGCGTCAACCCGCTGGTGCAGGCGTTTTACCTGGTTTAACGGGATTGTTTGGTTGGGGTAGCAAACCTCGTCTTTGTCTGCCCGTAAAAAACTTTCGTCGCGTATCCCATCGTTTTTGTCGAGCGTGATCATATATACAGTTGCCCCTTTTTCTATCAGGTTTCGCGCCATTCGCAGGGTAACGTCGTAAGCATATTCATCTTCGCAAACCTGATGCCCTGCATATTTCCCAACTGCACCTGGGTCGGGACCGCCGTGGCCAGCTATCAAGTAATATACAGCTCCTTTTAGTTCATCGGTTTTAATTTCAACGTCTGCGTACTTTTGGCCGAACATATCGAAGTGTTTGATTTGGGCGGATATTTTTGACGTTGTTGGAGTAGGCGGCGCATCCATCGCAGCTACAATTGTTTCTATTGCTGAAGTGCCAGTGTCAGGTAGTTTATATTTCACGCCGGCAAACAAGGTATTGTCTTTTCCTAACCGGGTTTTATTGAGTTCAACAAATGCATCGGTATATTTTGAGGGGTTAATTCCATTTCGTTTCAAGAGTTTGTAAATACCGTCGCCTTTAATTGCAATAACCTCTTTGCTTTGCGCTTTCAATCGGTGTGGTGCCGCGGCAAAAGCCAAAAAAAATATCAAAACAAAACGAGTAACTATTTTTATATGTATGTTTGAACCGCGCATAATCAAAACAAATTCTTTTTGTAGTAGTGCAAATCTTGGCTAAAATAGATGTAAAATATTTAATACTTTAATCGTAATGGTTCGATCTTTCAGCTATACATTGTTGATAACTTGGATTTTACTTTCCGTTTCATGCAAAACAAACTATGTAGCGACACAAACGGAC
>JBBQPP010000017.1:0-19426 GCA_038217255.1 Bacteroidales bacterium
CTTACAATAATTTCATTGTAGTAAAACGGATTCATGTTAAAACACATGGGCGTAATTTCGCTATGCAACGATTTGAAATTGAAATTTTCCACAATACCAACTATTGTACCTTCCTGGTACGCATATAATGTTTTCCCAACAGGATTGTCAATCCCCATCTCATCAGCCGCTTTTTGGTTAATCACATAAGCACATTTTCTTTGGGTGTCGTAATCAACTATGTCGTTTTTAAAGTTGCGACTAAAACCACGCCCCTCCACCATTTTAACACCGAGCGTTTCGAAATAGTCGTAGTAAACCGAGTTCCATTGCATGCTAACGGTTTCGCCTTCCGGCATTCCATCGCAACGAAAATCATCTGCTGATGTTTGTACATCAGACGGCGAAGAAAAAGCAAGTGTCGCATTTTTAATCCCCTGCATTTTTATTAGTTCCTGTGCGAAGGCGTCAAATTTGTTGCCATTTAATCCTTCATCAACCGACATATTCAAAGGGATAGTTATTAATTCTTCCCTGGCAAATCCCGGGTTGTGTTTTTCCAAAAAATGAACTTGTTTGTAAAACAAAGTTGTAATGGCCAATAGCACTACACTAATGGTAAATTGTCCAATTACAAGGATATTTACCATTCGCGGTTGTTTGTGCAGCGATTTTTGATCAGCTTTAAAAATGCGTACCGTTTTTTGTCCCGAAATTATCAATGCCGGAATAATCGAAGTCAAAATTGCAAAAACAATAATTACTCCGGTTAAAAAAAGGATAAGGGTAAAATTAAACTCTTTGACAGATGGAAGAAATGAAAACCTGACTGTAAGAATAGAATTGTACAGGTAAACCAAAAAGAATGAAATTACCACACTTATTGTGATATACGATAGAATCTCCCTAAGTTGATCGCGGAAAAGGATGGATTTTGAGGCGCCACAAACTTTTTTAATACCTGTATTAATTGCACGTTGTGATGCCGTTCCAATGTGTAGAAGAAGAAAATTGACTGCCGACATGGAAAGTATAACAAGGGCAACAATGGCCAAAAGATAAAGATAGCTTTTATTTGCCTGCGGCACCGATTCCCAGCCGGTTTGCACTTCAGTATGTAACTTTTTTAAGGGTTGCAAAACCAGTTTCTCAGGATTCTCTTCCACATGTTTTGCCAGGTAATCTGATATTTTCCCGGATATTACTTTGTCTTCCGCGTTGCTTTCAGCTAAAATAAAAGTATGAATATCTGTGGGGTAATTCCAGCTTGGTTCAATCCAAACCTGGGTTAATTTTGAAATTATTTCCAGAGGTAAAATAATGTCGCCCCGAAAATTAGAATTCATCGGAAAGTCGTTATAAACTCCCTGAACAGTAAACAATTTATCTTTCCCAATTTTTACCTCTTGCCCAATAGGATTCTGGTCACCAAAATATTTTTGAGCTGCACTTTCCGAGATAACAATGGAGTTGGGTGAATTAAGGCATGTTTCCGCATCACCTCTTTCCAGGGGAAATGAAAACAAGGTAAAAAAATTTGGATCAGTAAAAATGGTACGATTTTCATTAAACTTTTTAACGCCGGCAGTAAGCGCCAGGTAGCCCCAATAAAAACTAACACGCGAAGCATCCGTTACTTCAGGAAAATCGGATTTTAAACTCTGTGCCAGCGGCCCGTAAGTTGCCGCGCCCGAAAGTTCATTTTTATCATTCTGTGTTAAAATCCTGAAAACACGATCAGAATTTTCATACTGAGCATCGTAATTAAATTCCTGGTAAACATAACCCAACACAATAATTGCCGCAGCCATTCCAATGGCCATCGACGAGATATTTAACAGATTTAATCTTCTGTTTTTTTTAAATCCCCGAATAAATATTTTAAGTGTTCTCATTTTTTAGGTTTTTAAGGTCTATTCATACCGCAATGCATCAACTGGATTTTTGTTCGCGGCAATAATGGTTTGCCAACCAATGGCCAAAAGCGCCACAAGAAGCGTAACTGCACCCGAAACTAGAAATGGCCAGATTGAAAAGCCGGTTTTATAAGCAAAATTCCCAAGCCAGTTATTCATAAAGTAATAAGTTACAGGCCAGGCAATTATATTGGCTATAATAATCCAATAGATGTAACCTTTTAAATATTTGTAAACAAGACTAAAGACCGATGAACCAAATACTTTGTACACTCCAATCTCTTTGTTCTTCTGTTCCATTACAAAGGTCGTTAACCCATACAGTCCCAAACATGCAATAAATATGGCCAGCAACGAAAAATACCGAAAAAGTCTTCCCATTCGAAATTCAGAAAAATAACTCGTATTCAGTTTATCTTCCATAAAATGAAAATCAAATAACTCCTTTGGATAAATATCTTTCCAGGTTCTTTCCAGGTAGTCGATACTTGCTGGCAGAGAATTGGGCTTTAAACGGATAGTTAATGTTCGGTAATACATCCCGGTTTCTAACGATTTGGGCACCATCATTATCAATGGTTCAATGGTGCTATGGAGAGAGCTAAAATGAAAATCTTCCGCAATTCCAACAATTGGCCCTTCGTGCCCCCATATTTTTAGTTCATGCCCCAGCGGATCTGCAAATCCCATCTCCTCTGCGGCCTTTTCATTGATAACAAATCCATTAAGCTGGGTTGAACCAAAGTCGCCGGAAAAGAACCGTCCCTCCTTCATTTTTATTCTATAAGTCGTTGCAAAATCATTATCAACATGAAATATCCAGGAACTAAACCTGTCCTGCTTACCTGCCCATGTTACATCTTCGGTTTTCCCCAAGGTTGAAGCATCCATATTATTTGATCGTGCTACTCCGGAAACAAAACCACTTTTGAGCAGCTCGTTTTTTAAAGTTTCATAATTGGTTGAAATGTCATTGTTTAACGTCACACAAACAAGATTTTCCTTGTCATATCCAAGGTTGACATGTTGAATAAACCGGAGCTGGTTGGCAATAATAATCGTACTGATAATTATTACCGCTGACAATGCAAACTGAAAGACCACCAATGCTTTCCGAATATTTAGGCTGTTTGTATTTGCTGCAAATTTTCCTTTCAGAATGGTTAATGGCTGAAATCCAACAATAAACATTGCCGGATAAATACCGGAAACAAGGGTTGTAATAAAAAGTACCGTCAATATTGTTGCTGCAAATTTATAACTGAGAAAGGGTATCTCAAGGATTTTTCCTGAAAGATTATTCATTATTGGCAAACAGAGACTGGCAATTAATACCGCAATTATGAGAGAAATAAAAACCATTAAAAAAGTTTCGAAAAGATATTGTTTTATCAGTTGGATCTTTCCGCTGCCCAAGGCTTTTTTCATGCCAAACTCTTTTGCTCTTTTCAAGGAAAGTGCGTTGGAAAGGTTCATATAGTTCATGCTGGCAATCAGTAAAATAATTGCTGCAATGGCGCTAAAAATATAAACGTATTTCATATCTCCCGTTTCCGCATTAAAAAACCGGATATTCGTGGCATTCAGGTGTATCTTTTTAAGGGGTAAAAGAGAATAGCTAATATTCTCTTCTTTGAAATGACTTTGTTTTACTTTCGCAATCTTTTGTGCAAGTTGAGCCTTGTCTGCATTTGCGATAGTTTTAATGTATGTTGATGGTGCCTGGTTGTACCATTCATCCCAATGCATGCCTAACATTTTCATAAAATCAAAGGGTAAAATAAACTCAGGCCTGATATGTGAGTTGTGCGGTAGGTTTCTGAGCACGCCGGTTATTTCAAGCAATTTGGTTTGTCCAAACACAGTTATAGAAATTGTTTTACCCAAAGCCTTTTCCTTTCCGAAATATTTTTCCTTCATACTTTCATTTAGAATCAGTGAAGCTGAATTTTTGAAAGCAGTAGTTTCATCACCTTCCAAAAGCGGAAAAGAAAATACTTTAAAAAAATTATCATCGGCAAGCGTAATATTTTCAGAGAAGATCTTCTCTTTGTATCGAAGAAGTGATTTAAAAGCTTCAGGAAACGCCATAAAACAAGTTGATTCCATTATCTCCGGGACTTCATTTTTTATGGCAGGAGCTAATAATTTTGAAGTAGCTCCTGAAAGCTCATTATTATCCTTCCTGAACACTACAAAAATATTATCGGCATCATCGTGAAAACTGTCATACGACAATTCATCCTGTACCCAAAGCACAATAAGTATAAAACTTGCCAGACCAATGGAAAGTCCAAGTATATTCGTTAGTGCAAATCTTTTATGTTTTACGAGGTTTCTCAAGGCAATAATCAGGTCGGTTTTACTCATATCGGTTTTTTTACATTACATCTTACACCCTTGTTTTTAGTTCTAATTCATTCTCATTCAAATCGCAAAGTTTCCATCCCGAGCAATCGGAATTTTCGCTCTCCTCTATTCGTAGCGGAGAGTTTCGACAGGATTTTTGGTTACTGCCCGCCAAAGCCCCTCTAAATCTCCAAGGGGAGACTTAATCACCAGTTCGTATCTAATTTTGTCGTTCATTTTATTAGCCTTTCCTTATTCTCTCCGCCAATTGGCGGAGGAGTTAGAGGGGCTTCTTATTCATATCTCAATGCCTCAACCGGATTTCTCGTAGCCGCTCTCTCTCGCCTTAGGCGAGACCAACTCACAGCAAACTTTATTCATATCTTAAACTTTCTATCGGGTTTCTACTTGCTGCTTTCCATGATTGAAAAGAAACAGTTAGCAATGCTATTCCAAGTGCCAGCAAACCCGCCAGCGCAAAAATCCACCAACTCAATTCTGTTTTGTAGGCGAAGTTTTCGAGCCATTTGTGCATGGCGTAGTACGCAATTGGGCAAGCAACTACAAAAGCAATGGCTACCCATTTTACAAAGTCTTTGTTTAACATTGCCATTACTTCTGAAACTTTGGCGCCGTTAATTTTGCGGATGCCGATTTCTTTGGTTTTCTGTTTAGTTTGTATTAACGAGATATTAAAAAGTCCCATTAAAGAAATTAAAAGGGTAACCAGGGTAAATAGCTCGATTAATTTACTTTTTGCGTAATCGTCGTCGTACAACATTTTTATTCGCTGGTCAAGAAACTGCATTTTAAAGGGTTCATCAACATAAAAAGTCTTCCAGGTTTTTTGCAGATTATTAATTGCTGTAATCAAATCGGAATTAGCTTTTAACCTAACATTCAAATATCCGTCTTTTTGTTCATCAAGGTACAAAACCAGCGGTTCAGTTTGATTGTGAAGGGAATTAAAACAAACGTCTTTCAAAACACCAATAATTTTTACATCTCCAATTTCTGTTCCTACAACAGGGCGGGTAAGACCACAAAAATCAATGGCCGCTTCGTTTATTATTGCCGATTTAGAATCATTGTCATTAAACGTTTTGTCAAAATTTCGCCCTTCGGAAAATTCCATTTTCATTAACGGAATATAATCGTAATCTATTTCCATTCCGTTAACGATTTTTGTTACTTTATTACCTTCCTTTTCAACTTGCAAACGAAAGCTGCTCAAAACATCACCGGGCGAATACCGCGAAAAAGCCACTGATTCTATAGTAGGATTTTTCAGCATTTCCTGCTTTAATGATTTAACCGATTCAGGGCTACATATCGTTTTATTGAGTTTCAACAATATCACATTTTCTTTATCGAAACCCATATCGCTTTTTGTAAGATATGTTAATTGCTTACTTATCAGCATAATTGAAATCAATAGCATAATAGACAGGGAAAGCTGTGCAATTGTAGATAAGCGGCCAAAATTCAGTTGTCCTTTATTCAACCTGATTTCTTTATTCTTTTGAAGGAGTTTCAAACCACTTTTTTTCGCCTGATTAAAAAATGGAATCAAAGAAGATAAAAATGAAAGCAGAACTAACAATCCTATCGACAAAGAAATGATTACACCGGAAGATAATGGGTCGGAATGAGCAATTGGTATTTCATGTAAAAGCGGAATGGACAAACGATAAAATATAAGGGCTAGAAATAATGCCACTGCAATAACAGTCATCGAATTGAAAAAGAGCTGCAGATAAATTCCGGCCTGGCTTGCACCATTAATTTTTCGGATTCCGACATTTTTAGACTGAACAATATTTTGCGAAACCAAAAGGTTAGAATAATTGATGAATGCAATCGATAAAATAAACAATCCGATGATCATAAAAATATAAGAATAGGTACGATTGCCTTTGGGATAATCGTAGCTCATGTTGCGCGAAAAATGCAAGTCTTTAAGCGGAATTGCGACAGGAGCAAATTGTGCATTAATCTCTTTCCCAAATCTCGACATGTATTTCTCATAAAACGATTGAAAGTTATTTGTTACGTCATCAATTTTTGCGTTTTTATGCAATAACACAAACACATAACACGAAGGCATCCAGTAAGCTTCTGATATTTTCGTCTCAGGAATTCCCGACAGATTATTCCATTGATTTCCTATAGTGAACAATACATTTAATTTGTGGTGAGAATTACTTGCACAGTCTTGTACAACTCCGGCAACTTTAAGGGGAGTACCATCTCTTACTAATGTTTCTCCAATGGGATTTACATCTCCAAATATTTTAGTACTCAGACTTTTATTAATTACAATCTCGTTCGGATTACGAAGCGCTTGTTTGGGATTGCCATAGATGAAATGAAAGGTAAAAAGACTAAATACAGTTGAGTCAACGGTATAAGCTTCTTCAATTTCAAATATTTCGTTATCTGATTCCAGCTTAACTGCGTGACGTATCGGAACCAGGCGGGTATATGATTCCACCGCCGGAAATTCATCTTTTAATCCCGGCCCCATTAAAGGACCAAGAACGGCATGTGTCATGGTATTTTCAGTTGCAATAATATCTCCGCTAATCCGGTAAATTCGGTCAGCATTTTTATGCTGCATGTCGTATCCATTTTCAAAAGAAAGAATTGAAAAAATGTGAAAAACGGCGACAAATGCAATGGCTAATCCAACCAGGCTAATTGCGGTATTGTTTTTCCGCTTCAGAAGGTTATTAATGGCCAGTTTAAAATATAGTTTGTTCATGGTTTAATGTTTTCTTATTCATACCTCAGCGCCTCAACAGGATTTCTTGTTGCCGCCCGCCAACTTTGCCAGCTAACTGCTAACAATGCAATTCCTAAAGCCAACGCACCTGCCAATGCAAAAATCCACCAGTTGAGTTCGGTTTTGTAAGCAAAATTTTCTAACCATTTATTCATGGCATACCAGGCAATTGGGCATGCTAAAATAAAAGCAATGGCTACCCATTTTATAAATTCGTAATTTAACAGGTTTAAAATTTCAGAAATTTTGGCCCCGTTTACTTTTCTTATACCAATCTCTTTGGTACGTTTTATACATTTATCAACTGAAATGGCAAACAATCCCATCATCGATAAAAAAATGCTAATCAGACTGCAGGAACCAATTAAGCGAATGAAATTTTTGTTTTCATCATGAAGACTTTTATATCGTACATCGAGGTTCACGAAATCTACCGGATAATCAGGAATTAGCTTCGCCCAAATTGCCGTTATCGAAGCTTGAACTTCATCTTCAAGACCATCTCTTGCTTTAACTAAAATATTCGGTCCTTTGTCATTGTATTCAATATACCCCGGTTCAACAATCCTTTTTAAACTTGAAAAATGAAAATCTTCAACAATGCCAATAATTGTTTTGTCGGGATTACCGGGCATACTTTTGCCAATAAGTTCCTGATTCGGAAACATGTTGGCCAACGATTTATTGATAAGGCATTTTCGTTTGTCAACTTCAGGAATCCCTGAAAAATCTTCTCCTTCCAGAATCCTTATTCCCAGAGTCTTTACAAAGTTCGCATCTCCTGAAAATAAATGTGGATAATATTCCTTTTCAACACCATTTTCATTGTAATTTAGAAGAAGCATAGAATGTGAGAACAATGGCGAAGATGGAGTTAAAGCAAGGTCTTTAATATTTGGATTGGCAGCTAAATTTTCTTTAAAAACTTCTGCTTTATTTTGATAGACTTGAGGGATTTTTACTTCTGTAACGTTTTTATCAAGTCCAATTTCTTTGTTATTAATAAACTTAATTTGTTTGATTATAACCGAAGAACAAATTACCAAAATTACCATTGCTGCAAGCTGAATAATATTCATTCCGTGTATTTTACGGCGAATTGGTTTATTGCTGCCTTTTATGTTTGTTGTTGAAAGTTGGGTTCTTATATGGAAAAGCACAAAGAAATAGGTAATTACACTCACCAAGCCTAAAAGTAACACGATTAAGATTAAACTATCGGACTGAATAAAAGCCGATGCTGTAATTGTAGTAGAGAGCAGTTCGTTAAAATAGGGTATAAAAAGTTGCAGAAAAACCATACCAAGTACAAATGCAATAAATAGCATGGCAACAGTTTCGCGCATAAACAACCGAGTCAAATTGTTGTCTGATGCACCTTGAATTCTGTTTATGGAATAGGTTTTTGTATTATCGTTTAACTTGTTTTTTATTAATATGAGATAATTAAAAATGGCAATTCCCAATATCATTAATGCAACTATGCCAGCTATCCAAAGGTCAGCTTTATCGCGGCTTTTATCGAATAGCGATCTTCTCATAGAACTAAAATAAGCCTCATTCATCGGAAGAAGGTCATATTGATTAGGTACGTCCCTGAGAACCGGAATTTCATTTTTTAAACGTGCAAATTCGTCTTCCACCTTTTGTCTGCTGAAAGGAGAATCAAGTTTTACATAACATCGACTGTCTCTTTCTCCTTCGAACAGCGTTACCATATCGAAAATAAGTTGAGTTGAGGCAATGGGTCTTTCAAAAACTCCGGTAACAAAAAACTCTTTCTCTTCTCCGTTGAAGGTTATTAGAATAGATTTACCAATGGGCAATATTTCACCAAAGTATTTCAGGGCAAGTTCCTTCGAAATGGCAATATCATTTTTCGTTTCAAGTATCGTTTGCTCATTTCGGCTTAGCAGAGTATAATTAAAAAAGCTAAAAAAATTTGATGATGCATTTAGAACAATGGGTTGGTCATAGAATAGGTTTCTGTTTGCTTTTATTCGCTTAACACTATTGTTTGTAATCCTGCAAAAACTTTCTACTTCGGCAAAATTTTCGTTTATGTACTCAGCCGAACCATATCGACAGAATAGCATTTTTGTGCTGGATCCTCCTACTGCCCCAAAAGGATTGTTTGCCTGTAAAGCGAATGTTCGGTGTTTATCCGGATTAAAGCTTTCGGGTTTTAGCTCGCGCTGAATAAAAACGGATATTAATAAGAAGCAAGCCATTCCTAAAGCCAGACTAATGATTATTATCGAACTATTTAATCTATTCTTTTTTAAACCCCGAATTATTTGTTGTAGTTGTTTCATTTCTCTGTTTTGTGTTACTCGTATCTTAGTGCTTCCACCGGATTCCACGTTGCTGCCCGCCAACTTTGCCAGCTTACGGTTAACAACGCGATTGCAAGCGCCAGCGCACCAGCCAGCGCAAATATCCACCAACTTAAACTGGTTTTGTAAGCAAAGTTTTCGAGCCATTTGTGCATTGCGTAGTAGGCGATGGGTGTGGCAATTACAAAGGCAATAGTCACCCATTTTACAAAGTCTTTATTAAGCATGGTCATTACTTCCGAAATTTTAGCTCCGTTTACTTTTCGGATGCCAATTTCTTTTACACGCCGCTGGATAATAAACATCGACAGTCCAATTAATCCAAGAACAGCAATTGAAAGGGCAATTATCATAAAGTAATTCAAAAGTTGTTTGATGTTTTCCTCAGCTGTGTATAGTCTGTTAAAACGGTCATCCATAAACTCATAGGAAAATAAATTATCCTGCACATTGTATTGCTGCCAAATGTTTTCGATATAAGCCAGTGTTTTGGTTTTCTCGAAAGGAGTAATCCGAACAGATACCGAATTGAAATTTGACGGACGATACATCATTATAACTGGAGCAAGTGGAATATGTAACGATTCATAATGAAAATCTTTTGTTACACCGATTATTTTTTCCGTCTGTCCACTATAATTGATTTGATTTCCAATTGCATCCTCCGGCGTATCCCATCCAATCTTTTTTGCAGCCGTTTCATTGATTATGTATCCTTTTTTGGAATCATTGAATTCATCGAAATTCTTACCCGCTGCAAGTTCAATTTTGTATGTAGGAAGGAAATTCTCATCTACCCCGATGTTGGCCAATCTGAAATTAAGCGGTTTGGAGTTCCCGTCGGAAATAACCGTTGCCGAACCAGAATCCC
The DNA here is from genome assembly GCA_038217255.1 of Bacteroidales bacterium. Classification (GTDB taxonomy): domain Bacteria; phylum Bacteroidota; class Bacteroidia; order Bacteroidales; family Prolixibacteraceae; genus Draconibacterium. The sequence continues at coordinate 10,237 of JBBQPP010000017.1, forward strand.
AAAGACCTTGAGAAGGTGTTCTTTTCGACGCAGATGCTGAAAGAATATTTGGATTTTGAGCCAATTGCTGTTTAAATACATCTAACTTTTCATTGAGTTGAGGGGTGGAAGGTATCACAACAATATTTTCTTTATCGAGGCCTAAATTTTTATGATGCAGGTAATTTATCTGCTTGTAAACAAATAAAAATGAAATTACCAGGGCAATTGAAACCGCAAACTGAAATGTTACCAGTCCTCCACGAAAAGCATTATTTCCCGCGTTCATTTTTTCTTTTCCACTGGACATTACCGGTTTAAATGATGAAACGATTAGAACAGGATAAAGAATGGAAAGAATTCCAGTAACAATGGATAGAACAACAATGCCTATAATCAAATCTGCATTTTCGCTTATAATCAAATGAAAATTGTTCCCTATAATTTGGTTAATCCCGGAAGCGAAAGCTAAAACAATTCCTAATGTAACTGCAACAGAAATAAAACAGAAGAATACTGACTCAGCCATTAGCTGCAGTATGAGGTGCTTTTTGGAAGCACCTACCACTTTTTTTATTTTAATTTCCTTCAAGCGTTTGGTATACATGGCTACATTTAAATTCATGTAGTTAATACTGCCAAGTAAAAGAATTAAAAATGCAACCGATGCCAGGATATAAATATATGAACGATTGCTAAACCAGTTAAAGTGAATATCGGTAAGGCCTTCCAATCGTATTTTTGTCCACTTGGTGCCATTCTCAAATTGCTTGTTAATAAAACCATCCAATTTCGAATCTATATTTTCCGGCAGATGCGGAATCAGGGCAAATGTTTCGTAATTATTACTACCCCAGTCTTTCAACTCTTCTTGTCCGACTATAAATTCATATGTATTGAATGAAATATAAACCTCCGGATTAAAATGACTGTTTTGACCCCAATTTTTAAATACTCCTTGTACACGGAAGCTGTATTTATTTCCTGATTCATCTTTTACATCCAGCGACTTCCCGACAGCATCTGTTGTTTGAAAAAAAAGTTGTGCGGCTTTTTCAGAAATAATTAAAGTGAGAGGTTCTTTCAGTAAATTCTCATCAGTTGGTAATCCTTTAAAATCAAAAATATTAAGTATTTCAGGTTCAGCAAAACAAGCATTATTTTCAAGTATCTTTTTATCATCAACCAAAAAGACCATTCCGGTATGACTAACTCTTGCTATTTGCTGAATTTCCGGTATCTCATTTTTTAACAATGGAGCGATTGGAGGAGCCACATTTGGTAAATGAAGATTTTCGTTGCCATCCGGATCATAAAAATATCGATGCACCCTGTAGATATCCTTGCTGTTTTTGTGAAAAGCATCATAACTGAGTTCATGCTTAATCCACACTGAGATGAGGAATACACTCAAAAAACCCAAAATGAGCCCAAAAATATTTACTGCAGAATAAAACGGGTTTCGTTTAATATTTCTAAATAAGGAGTTAAAAAAACGTTTCATATTATTGTTCTTAATTAAAATTATTCATACCGTAAAGCTTCTACAGGGTTTCTACTTGCTGCTTTCCACGATTGAAAAGAAACTGTTAACAATGCAATTCCCAAAGCCAGCAAACCCGCCAGCGCAAAAATCCACCAGCTTAAACTGGTTTTGTAGGCAAAGTTTTCGAGCCATCGGTTCATAAAGAACCAGGCCACTGGTGTTGTAACTGCAATTGCAATGATTACACCGAGTACAAAATCTTTGTTGAGCAGAACAAGTATTTCCTGGATTCGTGCGCCGTTCACCTTTCTTATCCCAATTTCTTTAATACGTGCCGATGATGCCATCATAACTATACTTAAAAGCGAAAGGCTGGCAATAATCACAGCTACAATACTAAACAGCACAAAACATCTGTTAAACCGGATATGCATTTGATACTGTTTGTTAAAATAATCGTCGAGGAAAAAGTATTCGAAATAACTATTTTCAAAGTTCCGCTGAAACTCAGTTTTTATCATTGGAATAATTCCACTTAAATTTCCCTTCCTGATTTTAAGAAATAAGAAGTAACCAAATTGATCGGGATTAAAAATGGTGGGTAAAACCTTCTGGTCTAAAGAATTCTGAAAATACCCATCTACAACACCTATAATTTCTCCAACATCGGCATTATCATCTGTATCGTACAAAGTTTTACCGATAAGATCATTAAAATTGGTACTTCCCAGGGCAAGAGCTGCTTCTTTATTAATTATAACTCTTTTTTTACCTCCATCCCAGTTGGTTTCGTTGTTAAAAAACTGTTGTCCGGCAATGATTTTAATTCCAAAAAAATCGAAAAATCCCGGAGAAACGCTGGTTTGAAAAATCTGATCGCTATTTTTATCCAATCCTTTAATTGAGATTCCTCCCTTAACCCAACCGTTTTTTTCGCCAGGAGTGATGGTTGAATAAGTATATCCGGTAATTTCAGGCATTTTTTCAATGCTTTCCTGAAATACATTTTGCGATGAATTAAATTTACGATCGGTAGGTCTTTTTACCACAAGAACCTGATCGATATCCATGGTCAGGGCTTGTTCCTGCATAAAATTTATTTGCTTTAATGCGGCAAAGGTTCCGGTAAGTAAAAAAATTGCGATACTAAATTGAGTGATTAACAAGAGCTTTTTCGTTTTTTTATTTGAGTAGCCTGATTTTTTTGTTTGTATCATTTGTATCGGGGTTTTCCTTAAAACTTTGAAACTGGTTGCAAGGCCAACTAAAATGCTGATTCCAATTATTATAAGTATTGAACTTGCCACAGTTCCGGGAGTATTGACCATATTCAACGTGAAATTGAGGTCGAGGTAATCTTTAACAAATGGAAATACCAGAAACAGAAAAAAATACGCCAGGAATAAACTTATTAGGCTCGTAAACATTATTTCGAAAATAATTTCTGCTGATAACGAAAGCCATGACGCTCCATTTATTTTTCTTAATCCAAGGTTTCCTATTTTGTTTTCGAGTATCGATTTGTAAATGTTCGAAAAATTAAGCCAGGCACTAATTAAAATAAAAAGTGCAATTATGAGTAAGGCCACTTGATATTTGTAATTCCCGTTTGCTTCATGTTCAAACCGGTAATTGGAATGAAGGTGAATGTCTTTGATATTTTGCAGGTGATATTCAATTTTAAAATCCAGATTCTGTTTTTTAGACTCTAAATACTGGAGTGCCACATCTGTTATTTTTTTTGAAATAATTTCAGGATTACTTCCTTTTTTTATCAAAAAATAGGTGTTTGTATTGTTGCATGCGTAACAATACGACGGATCCATTTGGCTGGCGAATGAAATCACCATATCGTATTTTAAATGTGAATTTTCGGGAACATCCTTAACAACTGCCTGTACTGTCAATGGCGTTTTTCCGGGATTAATCCTAAAAATTGTTTTACCAACCGGGTTTTCGTTTCCAAAATATTTATGCGCGGTTGATTCGGTGATGACAACAACATTGGGTTGATTCAGTAGATGTTTGGTATTTCCTGATACAAAAGAATTGGAGAGAATATCGAAGAATGAACTATCGGCATAAAATGCTCTTTCTTCTTTAAAAATTTCATCTCCAACTTCAATAAATTCTGTGGACTTTTTGCAACGAAAAAAATTCTCGATTTCAGGAATATTGTCCTTGGCTAATTGACCCACCACATAATTGTTGCCAACACTTTTATCTAAACCAGTTGAGTAATATCTGTAAAATACGAGGCGGTGAATCTGGTCGGCATTTTCGTAAAATTTATCGTAGCTATTTTCAAATTTAATATACTGCGCTATAAGTAAAGCAGCCATGATTCCAATGGTTAACCCAAATATATTTATACCGTTCAGACTTTTATTTTTGAGCAATTTTCGAATAGTAAGTTTCAATTTAAAGAGTATCATAGCAATAAATATTAATTTCGACTTCATTCATATCGGAGAGCTTCCACCGGATTCCGCGTTGCAGCCCTCTCTCGCCTGAGGCGAGACCAACTCACTGCAAAATTTATTCATATCTTAAACTTTCTATCGGGTTTCTACTTGCTGCTTTCCACGATTGAAACGAAACAGTCAATAGCGCAATCCCCAACGTCAGCAAACCGGCTAGCGCAAAAATCCACCAACTAAGTTCGGTTTTGTAGGCAAAATTTTCGAGCCATTTGTGCATCACATAAAATGCAATGGGACTCGAAATAATGAAAGCGATTAACACCCATTTTACCAGATCTTTATTTAGCATTACCATTACTTCCGAAATTTTGGCCCCGTTTATTTTACGAATGCCAATTTCTTTCGAGCGCTTTTCACTGGAATACAGCGCCAGTCCGAAAATGCCTAAACAACTGATTATGATTGTTATTATGGCAAACAGGTTGATTAAATTCGATGCATTTTCTTCGCTGGCATAGTTTGCTTCAATTCTGTCTTCAATAAACTCATATTCATAATATTCGTTCTGAAAGACGGACCTCCAGGAGTTTTCTGTGTACGCCAGTACATCGCGAATTTGGTTAAAGCTTGTGCCGGTATTAAAATCTGTTACCATCCGAATTCCGGCAATGCGCGAACGATTCAGTTTCTGGATTAAGAATGCAGGTCGTATTTTGTTGTGAAACGATTCATAATGGTAATCTTTTACAACTCCGCAAACCGTGAACTTTCTGTTTTCACCATCAAAATAGGTTGTAACCTCTTTGCCCAGAGCATCAACCGGAGATGTAAAATTAAATTGTTTTGCCAATTCCTCGTTTATAATTACGCTTCTGGAAGAATCTCTCAGGTTGAAATTATCGCCGGCAACCAGGTGTAATCCATAGGTTTCCAGGTATGATGTATCGGCAACAGCCTGATGCGCTGTGAGTATAATATTATTTCCACCTGAAAACGTTGAAATGTCAGTATAGTTCCCTGCATTCTGTGCCGGATGTGAATTGGAAAAGCTAACATCTTCAATTAACGGGTTTTCCATTAAAACCGACCTAAATCGCTTCATCAAAGTTTCGTCGTTTGTTGGTATTGGCACATTAAAAACAGCCACTTTATCAAAACCCATATCTGAATTTAGGAGGAATTGGTACTGACGGTAAAGGGAGATTGTCCCGATTATCATTAACAATGAAATGGTAAACTGAAGGATTACCATACTCCTTGTAAAAGTTGCCACTCCTTTTTTAGATATTTCAAATCCGCTTTTTACCAAATCCACCGGCCGCGATGCAGATAATAGCAACGAAGGATAACCACTACTTAATAAACTCACTGCTATCACAAATGCCAGTAGTCCAAAAACAGTAATAAAATCGAACGGTGGGGTGAAGTTCTGCGGAATTCCAAAAAGGTTGTAAAGAAACAGAATGGCAAGTTTGCTCAATACCAAAGCGAGAAGTGTGGAAAATGTTGTGAGTACCACAGACTCGCCAAAAAACTGAAATACCAGATGCCAGCGTTTACCTCCCATTATTTTTCTTATTCCAACCTCGCGTGCACGATATTTTGATCGGGCAAGCGACAGATTTGCATAATTAGCACACGCCATTATCAGCAAAAAGAGCCCGATTAATCCAATGGTAACAATGGTTTCTTTACTAACAACCCTGTTGGTGTAATTAGTAAACCGTGTATCGTAATGAATATCAGTTAGTGGTTGAAGTTTAAACATTCGGCTTTCAGCAACTTCTTTTGAAACATGCTGAACTTGAATTTCCTTTATTTTTTGCTCAACAATTGCCTTTTGAGACGAACTTTTAAGTACAACAAAACATTCAAAGTCTCCTAATCCTGACCAGTCGTTTGAGAAATTTGGATTAAATTTTTCAAGCGAGGCGTAAGACATGTACATCTGAAAAGGAAAATCGGTGTTTGAAGGAACGTTTGTAACTAATCCGGTAACTTTAAAAGGCTGGTTGTAAATTTCCAACGATTTACCAACCGGATATTCGTCTCCATAAAATTTAGTAGCAAGTTGCTGGCTTAAAACAACCGTAAACGGTTCGGTCAGCGATGTTTTCGGGGATCCATAGATCCACTTAAATCCCTTATTCCCGAAATCAAATACCTTAAAATAAGCAGAGTCGGTGAATACGGTGCTTTTATTTTCTAATTTAAAAAGTTGAGGATTGTTGGTGTTTTTTTTGCTTTGGACTTCAACCAGCAGATTTCCCAGAGGGAGAACAGGAACGACATTTACCAGTTCAGGTATTTCATTTTTAATTGTACCGGGTAATGCTCCATAAACGCCATTGCGGTATTCAAATTCCCCTGACTCCAGTCCTAAACCCAACCCATTCGTTTGCCTAACAATTCTGTATGTATTTTCAGCTTGTGAATGAAATTTGTCAAAACTTAATTCATAGTATATCTTATTGTAGATAACCAAACAACAGGTAAGACTTACAACTAACCCGAAAACGTTGATAAGTGTACTTTTATAATTCCGCAATAAATTTCTCAGATAGGATATTATAAGTGATTTTAACATTTCTAATTATTTAGTTTTATAATTTGTATATCAAATATTTATGCAAACAAAACTTCATTTGTCAGTATCTCCACTCTCTCTGTTACTCGTATCTCAGCGCCTCAATAGGATTTCTCGTCGCCGCCCGCTCTCGCCTGAGGCGAGACCAACTCACAGTTAATTTCATTCATATCTTAAACTTTCAACTGGATTTTTAGTCGCTGCTTTCCACGATTGATATGAAACCGTTAGTAAAGAAATTCCCAGCGCCAGCACTCCAGCCAACACAAAAATCCACCAACTCAAGCTGGTTTTGTAAGCAAAGTTTTCGAGCCATTTATTCATGGCATAGTATGCGACTGGCGTGGCAATTACAAATGCAATTACAACCCATTTCACAAAATCGCGGTTTAGCAAAACAAGTATTTCGGAGATTTTTGCGCCATTTACTTTACGGATACCTATTTCTTTAATTCGCTGCTGAATGGTAAAAACAATCATTCCCAAAATTCCCAATACGGAGAGAAAAACAGCGATACCCGAAAGGATTGTGATAATTTGTGCTGTATTAATCTCAGATGCGTAATTTGAGCTGATCCGGTCATCCATGAATTGATAAGTAAAAGGAAGGCCCGGTTCCACATCATTCCAGCTGTTTTTAATCTGTTGCAGCGCAGCCTGGTAATTTCCCTCACCCAGCCGGATAACGATGTTGTGTTTCCCCCAGTCCCGAATAAAATACATCACCGGTTTCGATGCCTCCTTCAAAGTAAAATACTGCATATCTTCCACCACACCAATGATTTCCATTTCATTGTTTGGAGTGTAAGCATTGTTTTGCACCACCACTTTTTGTCCGACAGGATTTGTTAGATTGAGTGCTTTAACAGCCGATTCGTTAATTACAATTCCCATCTGCTCGTCGTACAGAATATTTTTATCGAAATTTTTACCCTGTGCGAATTTTGCCCCAATAGCCGGCAGAAAATCATGATCGACAGTGATTTGCCCGAGGTCGGCTTTACGTTCGTCTTTCTTGCCGGGAAGCCACACGGGTGTAAAATTATTGATAAATCCTGCCGGGGCATTTTGAGCCACTCCTACTTTTTTTACCAATGGAATCGCTTCAAGTTTTTGTTTGAACAAATCATAACGTTTATTCATCCCCTCGCTGTAAGGATTGACAACTACCAAGGCGTTTTCCTGATCGAAGCCAGTTTTAGTCTTCATTACTAAATGAAGTTGATTATTGATTATTAACGTTGAAGCAATGAGCACCATTGCAATTATCAACTGGAACGTAACCAATGCCCCCCGGACCCGCAGATGTTGTTTCCGGTTTTTCAAATCTAAAATGACAGACTGGCTTTTCCGGAACCCGGAAATTTTAAATGACTGGATAAACAAAATTGGGTAAACTGTAGAGACTGCAACTATCAGAGCAAGTAATACACCAACAAATGGAATCGCGGATAGATTCAGACCCAGCTCTTTCCCACTTAAATTATTGATAAACGGAAGGAGCAGAAATGCCAAACCGGCAGCAATAATCATGGAGAAAGCAAGCAGGGAAAAGGTTGCGCTAAGCTGCTCACGAATAATTGAAAAGCCGGAAGCTCCGTTTATTTTCCGGATGCTGTTTTCCCTAACTTTCTGCTGGTAATTTGCAGTAAGCACATTTATGTAATTGGCTACGGCAATTCCCAAAATCAGCAGGGCAACAACTATAAAACCATAAACTACTTTAATATCGCCTTTAATGGCATTGTCCCAGCGGGTGTTTACCGCTTTCAGGTGGATATCAGCCAGCGGCTCAAGCGTCATACTAAATTTTCTATCTTCCGGTGAAATGCCGTTTCCTTTAGCAAAAGTGTTGGTAACCAAACGTTCAATTTCGCTTTTATCGGAATTACCAGGCAACAGAAAATAGTAGTTGAACGCCGACATGTACCATTGGGTTAGTGTATTGTTGTTTATTTTCCGGTAACTCGAAACCGGGGCTAAAAAATTAAAATCGAAATGAGTTTGCGCCGGCAAATCTTCCACCACGGCAGTTACTGTAAAATCGTGGTTATCCATCCGGATGGTCTTCCCAAGAGGAACAGCGTTATTAAAATATTTTTCAGCAGTCGATTTGCTAAGAATCAGGCTAAATGGTTTGTTCAGTGCATTTTGGGCACTTCCCGCAAGAAAATTAAAATCAAATATTTGAAGAATTTCAGGATCCCCGAAAAGGAATTTTTCATCGAGGTAAGTTTCATTATTAACCGTGATATAGCGTTCACCCATATAGGTTTGCAAACGCGCATAATCTTCAACTCCAGGTATTTGCTCCAGCTCGCCATATAAAACTCCAGGCAGGTTACAACTGATGTTGCTTTTATCGTTCGCCTCTATATTTAACCGATATGTTTTATGGAAATTTGAAAAATGCTTATCAAAGGCAAATTCGTCGGCGACAAAAAGATAAATCAACAAGGCACACGTAAACGCAACTGTAAAATTTACCAAGATGAACAAACTTGAATTCCTTTTGCGGAAAAGGTTTCTAAATATTATTTTAAAATTTCTCATTTTAATTCATTTAAGTAAAATTACTTTATTCATACCGTAAAGCTTCCACCGGATTCCTCGTAGCCGCCCTCTCTCGCCTTAGGCGAGACCAACTCACTGCAAAATTTATTCATATCTTAAACTTTCTATCGGGTTTCTACTTGCTGCTTTCCACGATTGAAA